>JACMJL010000325.1 GCA_014380625.1 Clostridiaceae bacterium | reverse complement strand
TTGAAATTTGACTATTTGTTAATTCTGCAAATTTTGATTTAATAGGCGAATACGAAATATTAAACCATATCACTACACTTAAAATAAATAAAGTAATAATACCCAGAACCCACAACATAATTTTTTTACCTCTTTTCATCATTAATCAATTCCTTTACTTAACATTTTTATCTTTTATATATCCTTATTGAACACTGTTCATTATAATATCATTGTTTATATTTGTCAATAGATAACAAATAAGCTTTATTTTTTTTAAAAGTAACGAATTAATATACTATACGTATAAATATATGAAAAGTTTGAAGCATTCACCTGTCATCCATTAAAAAATTTCAAGGGGGAATTGAAAAGTGAATTGTAATATCTTCAAAATAAAAGTTTACGATTATTTAGATGGCGAAATAATAGATGAAGTTTTATTGCTTTCCATTCAGCAGCATTTAGAGGAATGTACTTGCTGCAATGATCTTTATAAAACTAAAATAAAAGTTAAAGAACAATTTACAAGTGAACTTACTTACAAGAATATACTATTTGCCAGTAGGAATATACAAGTTATGAATGAGATTAAAAGTGATTATTATAAGGATAGTATTTTTAATAGATTATCTTTGTATTTAAAAAGAAACAGATTTAAATTCGTTGGTCACTTTGTAGTAATTGCATTAAGTATATTTTTTATAACTAACCTAAAGTATAGTATTTCAGTATTTGAAAATAGTGTTTTTCAAATTGAGAGTAAATTAAATATCTCCTTAAAGCTTAAATCTATAAATGAAATTGAAGATAACATACCAGATGGAATGTGGTTGTATAATAATAAAATTCTAGTTAAAGATGTACATAATCTAAGAATATACGATTTAAAAACTAGGGAGTATGTATCAGTAAATGATGAAGTAAATGGTTATTTAGATGATTTTACAATTTCAAGGGATGGTAAAAAGATTATTTATAAATATTCCGTTACTGAAAGAAAAGAGAACCCTTACTGGATTTACAATGTAGAAAACAAAACTAAAATTCAATTAAATTCAAAAGAAGATATTTGGGATGTTTCTTTTGATGATACAGGAAGATACATTATTGGAGAAATTGCTAATTTGACCCCACAGAAATTTATAATAGTAGATACTTCAAAGGGAACCTCTAATATAATTGATACAAAAACTTTTGACTTTAAATTAAATTCTAATGACCCTATCCAAATTTCTAATTCCTATAGTCTAGATGGTAAAAATATCTTTTTTAAATTAACAACTTGGAGGGCTGTTAGTCTCACATTAAGTGATAATTATAAATACGGAATATATAAGTACTCGCTTAAATATCCTACTACTGTTGAACCACTACTATGGCTAAAGGATAATGGAGACTCTATATTGAAGTATGACATAATTGATAATGGGAAATCCATTATCTTTAATGGTAAGTATCATGGTGAATTGGGTGTTTTTATATTTAACCTAGAAAGTAAAAATGTAAAGAATGCACTAACGAATTTAAAGATAGCAAATACAAATATATTATTTTTGAACTATGAACTTTCAAGTGACAAAACAAAAATAGCATATAGTATAAAACTTTCCGAAGAAAATTCTATAGGTAAATATAATATATACACTGCAATACTTAGCGGTGACACCTTGTATGGAGATATTAAAATATGTTCGGATATGGCTTCAATAATAGATCCAATATTTATTGATAAACGTAGTAGTGGGTGGAGTTTGGACAATAAGCAGCTTTTATTAACTACAAGTGAAATGCCGGAATCTAATGATGATCCATTTGCCGCTATCCATAATAGTATTACTTATAAGTATAGGTACTTCTTGGTAACTTTTAACTAGAGAATTGCTGCTTAGGTGCCTCAGCATTTCAAAACTGGTTTCGATTAATGTAGCAAAAATTCTTAAGAATGCATAAGCTAAATAGAATATGAATAAATGAATGGAGAAATAGAATGGCGAATTTTTTACCTTTCCACGGTATAATTACCATGATTGATGATTTTCTAATTAATGAAAATGGAGAAAGCGCAGGATGTTATAAACTAATGTCTGTAAAAAATGAATCTGGATCTTTAGTAAATTTCGTGGTGACACCATATACCTACTTTGTAGACCATGTAATGATAACATTAGGGGATATAGCAACTGGATTTTATGATGCAGACGCACCTGTTCCTATGATTTTTCCCCCACAATTTAGAGCAATAGTTATGGCAAGAGATACACCATTTCAAAATGTAAAAGTGGCCTATTTTAATAGTGACTTAGTAAGTAGCGATTATAACTTAAAATTAAACATTGCCCCCTGGACCGAGTTATTACTGGAAAACGGGCAAAAATTTATTCAAAACCCTGCAAACAGAAATTTAATTGTTATCTACGGTGCTACCACAAGAAGTATCCCAGCCCAAACCACACCGTATAAAATTATTGTTATATGCTAGTCATTAATGATTAATTACTTTTTCTACACCTTTGAATTAATTTTATATATTGACTGTCCATTCAAGATGTTGATTGTGTTCTTCTGCTTTATAGGAACCCCTCCCCTCTATTGTAACTACATTTTGTTTTTATTCATTATCTCATTCATAATGTACTCAATTTGCTTTACAGTATTAGAAGCTTGCTCTGCAAGTTTATGTACTTCATCTGCAACTAAAGGAATATTTTTTCCAGTTTCTCCAGATTTAGCTGCTTCAATTGCTGCATTTAAAGCCACTAAGTTAGTTTGCTTTGCAATTTGTGTTATACCTGTAAGAAATTTATTTACTTCATCAATATTTTTATCAGACTGTAGAACTTTATTTGTAATAGTTATGCCTGATTCATTCACTGTCTTTAAATTTGCATTTAAATCTATTATATCATTATTTAGAATTAATCTTTTACCCCAACTGGCCACAAAGAACAATGCCAAGGCTGAAAATGAATTTACGAATAAACATATTAATAAAGATCTTCCATCAAGAGTATACTTAAATAACTGAATATATAAAAAAATTGATGCACCCTCAATATAGCTTGCTAAAATTAACCACTTATCTAAATACATTGAAGCAAAACAAATTATTACAACCGTAAAAAGTGATGCCATATTTGGGAAAACAAACATAGCATAAGCTACTTGAAAGAAAATCACAGCCATCAACACTGACATAATAACCCTTGAAGAACATCCTCTATAGATTAAAATCCACGATAAAGGCACTCCAAGTATAATCGTAAATAATGGAGTATAGCTAGGATAAATTTTAATATAACAGATTATAAAAAACATAATAATTGATAATGAAAAAATAATAGTTATCACTTTATTTACTTTGCTCTCGAAATTTACCAATTCCATTTCATTTATCATTTTTTTCCTCCTAATCAAATTCTATTATAGTCTTAGCATTTATAATCATTTTTATAAGTTAATATCAGAGGTTTTACATTAGACTATGGGATAATATTCATATTTAAGTAATGTTATCCACATTTTACCAACAGTTTGTTGATAACTCTCTGCTATTCTTACTATTGATTCAACTTTTAGTAACGACATAAATCTTTATTTCTATGAAAAAATACTGCTGAAGATCTCCCCCCTGCAGTACTTTTCTTTGCGTGACTTAGTTTAATATACCCGTTCATATTCAAAATTAATTTTTTTATCGTTATGAGTATTTCTTGAATCTGTAGATCTGGAAACAGTTTTTCCAACTGTAAGTGCGCAATATTTCCACATCCCATCTATAATTAATCCTGACTGTTCATCTTGACATTGTACAACTACTGTAACTTCCGGGAGTTTGCTTGGTAGGTGTCTATAGATACTAAACTTTTTTAAAAAAAGATATATACCAAATCCTATTAAAAATCCAATTATAGAAGCAATTAAGCCCCAAAAAACTGGTCCCCATTTTAAGATAAAGCCCATACTGGCCCCCACCACCGAAAGTCCTGTAGCACATGCGATGCCTACTTCCATAGCTTTATAGTAAAGATCTCGTTTTCTGCTTTGAAACTGAAATGGATTTTTAGGGTCAACATCCATTGGAACTACCATAATATATTTTCGTGCAATGTGGTTATTTTCCAAACTAGCCAAAAGCAGTTCTAATTCATTTGAATGTTGAAAAGTCCCAATAATTATTAACATAGGTCTCCTTAATCAAAGATACAGACTTTAGAATTTTGATATCGATTAATAAAATGCTGTCTTTGTTCCACTTTATAAAGTCGATTGTGCTCGATGGCTGTTATAAAAGCATGATACGTAGAACCACCTATAACAGAAGGCATAAATAGGAACCAATGTGGGTTAAGGACGGATATGGAATGCTGAATATTCCCTACAAAAAAGTAAAATGCAGATTCATAGGCGTGGGAGAGCGTAACATAGATCCACCACCAAATCATTGCATAGAATCCAAGTCCAAATCTATGATTATAAACCTGCCCTAAACCTGGAAAAAAGAAGGAGTAAACAGCTGCGGTATATGGACTTTTGATTTCTAAGTATTGAATTTCACAGGGATAAATGATATTGGATTTTAATGGTTCATCTTCAAATTCTGCAAGCTGACACATTTTATTTTGTACAACAGTTGAACGAATACTATCCCAGAATGTGAAAAAAAAGATTGCAAGGTATCCAAATAACCACCGAGTTTGAGTAACAGCCTTGGCCTTTTCAAATTGTCCGCAAAGAGAATATATAATTCCTTCGTTTACATGAGTTAAAGTATCTATGATTACTTCAGATAACGTAAACAAAGCTCCTCTAATATATTGATTAAGCATGTAGTGCCCAAACCCCGGAAACATAATAGACCACCAAGCTACCATCCCAGGGTTTTGCCGGTGAAAAAAAGAAATACCAAATACGCTAATAGTGGCTTGAGGTCGGCGATTTTGTATATTCATAATTATGCTTCCTCCGTAGTTAAAAGTTTTCTTTTTTATATTATGCCAATCCTAGATAAATTTATTCTTTATATGGGAAATTCCAAGCATAACAAAACTAATATAGTGGCTTCATATACCCTCAGATGAATTTTTACTTACCTTTTTTTCACCTCTGGTTTTATGGTATGTTTTTCAATGAAAATAAACATTGCTATAAATATTTCATATATAAACAATGTGTATACCAAATTCCACCCATCTTCCATAATCAATATATGCATTTTAGCAAATATACTTTGAGCCGCAATAGAAATAATAAACGGGAGTATCTCCCAATACCATTTTTTTAGTATACAGGTGAATAATACTAATAAGAAAGATTCAACCAAATGATAGAAAAAAATAATTGTAATACTAGACCTGTATAAGTCACCAAGCAAATTATTTATTACACTTATCTGGTAATATTGTTTCCCCAAAAGCAATAATATTGGAGCAGGAGTATGTATAATTATCATCGCCACAAAGTAGTATATTATTGCTCTTGTTAATCCATAGCATCTTTTATTCATTTTTGGAAACCACTTATTAGCAACTGATAGAAACAAAACAACTGTAATAAATGTCATATAATATCTCCACCAATGTTGCTCATATAATCTTAGGTTCACAAACAAATACTCAATAAGGGTAAATAAAACTGCAAACAAAGAAATTGAAAGGAATCGTCGCGAATGAGTCACCACAATGATGGCTGCTGTAGGGTAAAGTGTGGTATTAAGTATTAAATATCCTCTATTTATGTCTTAGACCTATAATGATTCAGTATTTCTAATACCTGATCCTTTGTATCCAAACATTTACATTTATATTAAAGTACTGTATAATAATGTTGGTATATGTTCTTGTTAGTTAGTACATATTGTTTTTATATTAGAGAAGATAGATTAATGAGGTGATGTAGATGATTAATAAAATTATTTGTAGTATAACCCACCCAGGCATTATAAAAAAACGCTTATTGCTAATTGTAGCTACTTTAGTTATTCTTGCTGTTGCAACAGTTATGGGCTACATTATGTGGAACAAAAACAACGTTTTATCCGTTGCATCAGGTGAATTTAATGCAAATCTCCCTTTTGAATACACTAATCCGAAACTCAACGTTGATCCGACTCGTACATTTTCTTATGCAGTAGACTATGATCCAAGAAAGCTTGAAGGCTTTGACATATTAAAAGGTTATTCAAATGCCATAGGTGTCTACACAGAGCCTAGTCTCAGTATCAAAGCTGGTGATGCATTTATCAACTACCAGGAGGGTAGTTTTATTATCAAGCCATTCTCTAATGGAGTAAAAGCATATGATACTGTGAACAAAGAAACTGTAAGTCTCTCAAGCCCAGGTAAATGGGGTTTCAGTGATGAGTACTTCATCGTCCAGAAACTCGATCCGAAAACAGGAAAGTTGCTTGAAAAACCTCTGGTTACTCGATTTACTGTTCAAAAGACAGTGGCAAAACCTGTGGTTTCCTTTTCAATTGATGACAGCGGTGTTGGACATTTCTTATGGAAGCCTGTTGCCAATGCCTCGAAGTACTACATCATTGCCATGAAAGAAGGTGCTCTAGGGACACGTATCCTAGGTACTACAACTAAAACTGAGTGGACAACTGCCGAGCAAGACACTATTTTACAGCGGCAGCTTTCAAGAGATACTGTTACAACGCAAAACATACTATTTAAAAATTTTAATTACTCAGAAGACGATCTACGTGACACAAAAAATACCGTCCTAGCTGTCAAGCAGAGGATTACTAAGAATACCTACGGGGTTATTGCTGCCACGAATGATGGCACTTCTGCCTTTACGGCCATTGAAGGTGATAAAATTGAAAAGAGGTTGCCCTATACCACTGCGTATAATGCCGTAAAAGAATTAAAAGCAAATGTGTCCAATGTCAAAACATTCGATGAGATTCCCATCCAGCTACCCATCACAATGGCGGACAGTTCAACTGTGCTTCGTGCTATTGTTCTCGATGTCAATAATTTGAAAAAGGGACAAATTATTCGTGCCGACAAGGATGATAATGGAAAAATAAGTAACAGGCAAACATTTGCTACCTGCATAGTGCCTTATGTTGTAGAGGGCACCATGCTGAAAGGTGAATATCGGATTGAAAAGTTTGATGAACAAACGTATCGCAGTGAGGTGCAGCGTATTGCCAATCGAAATAAAGAGGCCCAAATCAAAACTGGAGAGACAGATACCTATACCTACAGCACTGAAAAGAAAGATCTGAGCAAACTTCACATTAGTCGTACAGCACCTAGTGTTCCATACAAAATTAGCGCTACTAATTCTCTCACAGAATATCTTGCTGCCAATATGATCGAGGGCAATCAGTATATTGATGTAAGTAATCAGCTCAGCGATTCCAACGGTATTGCTGTGTATGATGCGGCAGATGAGGCCAATGCGCAAAACCCATACATCCTAGGGTTAAAGAGCTTAAACTATATGGCGGATCAGAAAATCCTTGAAGTTAGCTATAAAGTCTCCTCTAAGGAAGATCGCACCAAAGAACAGAAGGCAATCGCTAATGAGGTTGATCGTGTTATAGACAGTATTATCTCCAAAGGTATGAATGATGAGCAGAAGACAAAAGCTATCAATGACTATATCACCAAAACTGCTACCTATGACTACGATGCTCTTGACTCAATACACCTGGGCCTAACGGATAGCTTTAAGCACGCATGGACGCCTTCCGGTATCCTTCTCGATAAAAAGGCTGTATGTGGGGGATATGCAGTTGCATTCAAGGCGTTAGCAGACAAAGCAGGTCTGACGGCAGTATATGTCAGAGGGTTGGCAAACGGTGGACCTCACGCCTGGAATAAGGTTAAAGTAAATGGTGTATGGCGGGTCATAGACGTGACATGGAATGACAGCGCTAAGGAGCCAAATAAATATTATCTTCTCACCGATAAGCAAGCTAGTGTTACAAGAACGCAGGACAATTCTTTTATAATTGATGTTCTTGTGGACAAGTATGCCGCTAACTAACCTAACATATGCTTCTGGGCTGATGGTGCCACTAAAATATGAGATAATCATCTGAACTCTGCATAGACACCTCAGCCGTCACTACCTTATCAGCTCTCAATTATATTACTCTTAACTCAGTACCAGAATGAGATGTATAGGTATGCACTTCTAATTTTTTGCATAAAAAATACATCCTAAGAAAAAAAAACCCTCAAAATCATAATGTTTGAGGGAAAATAAAACACACTTCTTACAATGATAAATCTCTTTTTGAAAACATAAATATACCTAAACCATATAATACAATTGCTACTGTTACTAATATGATTACAGGAAAAACTACACTTTTGCCAGCAATAATATTATTTGTATTAAACAGTGTAAATATTGTAAAATATTTTAGATTTTCTAGTTTTCCACCCATGTTTGCTAGCATCTGTATTAGGAAAAAAGCTATAGGTATCCCAGCACCTATGGTAAAGGAACGTTTAGTATCATTACTGATACAGGATGCAAAAAAACATATTCCACTTATGGCAATGTGAAGAAAATATATAACTACATTCATTAGGATTAACTTCCCAATATCAAGCATCCCTGGATGCATTATTGCCGAAGAAATTATGATTGCAACGGTGGCATAGGTTATCAGTATAGCTATACTTATCCAAAGACATAATGCCTGTGTCAAGGCAAGCTTTACTCTTTTATTTGGAGTAGCTAAAAGGTAAGCCATAGAACCACGGTCCACATAACCTGCTATCAATTTATTTCCAAGAATAATGGAAAATACCACTGGAAACATTAAAACTATCATGCCATATAAATCTGTAGCTATAAATCCAATAAGAGTATTTCCGGTAGCAACAAATCCAAAAGCCTTCATTATCCCTGGCATTGATTTAATTATATCATCAAAGGCGTTGCTACTATTAGGGTTAAACATGTACACAATCGTAGAAATATATAGAGTTAATATATAGATAAAAATTATGATCAGCTTATTATTAGCTTTCATCTCGCGTTTAAATAAAGTCAAACTAAACATTTTTTTCACCTCCATAATAATGCATAAATAATTCCTCAAGGGTCTGAGTCTTTACATCAAGATTGGTGATTTCATATTTATCTAAGGTGTGTATTAAGCTCATTATGTTCCCCTTGATAGAAACCGTTACCTTATTTCCCTGAGTATCCTTTATTGGAAAACCTTCTTTAGCAAATCTGGTAGCCATTTCTTCTGTTAAAAAGGTAATAACATAAGCTTTATGCTTTGAAGTTGACAAGGTTTTCATATCCTCCACGGCAACCAAATACCCATCCTTGATAATAGCTGTTCGGTCACAGGTTCGTTCTATCTCATCAAAATTATGTGAGGACATAAAAATTGTTTTACCTTTTTCTTTTTCTGATACAATAAGCTCAAGGAATTCGTTTTGCATCAAAGGATCAAGTCCACTGGTGGGCTCATCAAGAATTAGTACATCAGGACTATGCATAAAGGCACATACAATTCCGATTTTTTGCTTCATGCCCTTGGACATTTTTTTTATTTTACCATTTGGATCTAATTTAAACATATTAATTAGCTGTTGAGCACGGCTAAAATCCTTGATACCTTTCATCTCTGCAATAAATTTTATAAATTGAATACCACTCATATCATCCATAAAAGCAATTTCCCCTGGAAGATATCCAAGACTTTTTTGAATTAAATATGCTTGCTTACTACAGTCTAAGCCATTTATAAAACATTCACCTTTATTAGGATGAATAAAACCCATAAGATGCCTTATTGTAGTGGTTTTTCCAGCTCCATTGGGTCCTAAAAATCCAAATACCTCCCCTTTTTTAACTGAAAGATCTAAATCAAATACCCCTTTTTTATTTCCATAATCTTTAGTTAATTGTTTAATTTCAATAACATTCATGGTAAATATTCCTCCTTAGGCAGGTTGTAAAATTTATTATTCAAGCGACCCTTCCTTTCATTGACCGTATCAGTTAATTATATTGTAACTCTGTTGACCAATTTAGAGAAGGCACCCGATCAAATATTCTTTATGAAATAAATATAAAATATCTTAGTGAAGAATATAAATATCATAAAAAATAAACTTGTCACCCAAAATATTTTCAGGTGGCAAGTTTATAACTTAGAAAGTAAATTCCTTTGTATTTTTCACGTCAGCGTAATCATAACTTTGACCATCATTTATAATCCATTTCTTTGACGTTTCATCATAAATCAATGTATAAATACGCGCTATCTTCTCCAGTTTTGAGTCTGGGATTGTATCACTTTCCTTATACTTAACAAAATCTAAGCTTTGATACTCTACTAATGTAATATAGTATTTATTACCCTCCTGATGTACCTTAAAATTATCTAAATCAAAACTTGTTTTTATTAAACTTACCTTATATAAATCTTTTTCAGTAATTGCATTTTCTATAGTAACAGTTAGTGTCTCCTTTATTTTTCCACCTACATTTACAAATTTTGAAGCATCTCGTGACTTAATTGCTTCAACCCAGCTTTTATTATAATCATTTACTGTATTCATTAACGTGCTCTTTAAATTATCATTTACTCCAGCTAATTTTAAATTAATAGAGCTATTCTCATCAACCTTTACCTCTTCACTTTTTATTAATCCCCAAGGAAATTCCTTCTCAGCGTATATCTTAACTGAACCATCTTTAGAAACAGGTCCAAACTTTTTTGCATCTTTAACCAAAATCTTTGTATCCTTACCATTTACAAAAAGCTTTGCATCCTCATAGTCTGAATCAATTGACACTTCATGCACATCCAAGTTTAATTTTACAGACTTAAGCTTTTGACTTTTATTAGTTGAATTTTCTACTTTTACTAAATCCACATCTATACTTTTTTCCATGTTTACATAGGCTCCTTTAAGTATAGCCTTAATTTTATATAAACCTGGAAGATAAGGGCCTACTACTTTCTCATAACCTTTTTTGTTAGCAGTACAGATTAGCTTGTCCCCTAAAAAGACCTGGGTATCTTTGAAATCTGTTTGAATATTAATATACACAGCTTTTAATTCAAACACATATCTATCATAAAAAAACCAAGTCTTCCCGCTCTTTTTTAAAGTGAATAGATCCTCTGTATTGTTGACTTTTAAATTAGAGGTTCCTCCCATATTCAAAGATTGATTCTTTACGGATTTTGCAATCTCATCTCTATAGGATGGATTTTTCTCAATGTAATTTAACAATTCACCAATTGCTTTAGTATCAATTTTTTGTTTTATATCTGAAGAAACTATATATCTAGCTAATTTTGAAGAGTCCTTTGAATTTAGAGCCTGATTGAATTTCACTAAAACTTTATCTCTGCTTGTTACCGATGCACCTACATTATAGCTAATTATTACTAAGACAAGAACTATTCCTGTTACAAGTGCCCCAATTTTTTGAATCTTACTTAGTTTAAGATTTATGGTTGGTAACTTTACCTGTTTTTTTTCAAGGGTAATATTATTTTCCACACCTTGACCTTGTATGGATGAAGCTTGTTTTGTGCTCTGTTGTGTAACCGTCTGTTGTGCTATTACATTTTCATCACAACCTTTCCCCCCACAGCGTATGCAAAACCCATTAGTTCTTGCAACTTTTTTTCCACAATTTAAACAAACTGCCATTATAATTCCCCCTGTCTTTTATAATTTTAACCAAAAATATATCTCAGTTATGTTCAATATTCTACATCCATTAATGTATTTCCTTTTTTTTGAATTAAAAACTTATTTTTACATGCAAAAACCCTCCAGTGTGTTTACCTACACTAGAGGGTTTCTAACCATTGACATTGCTATATTTGAGCTATCCCATTTTCATTTGCTAAATTCCATCAGTTTTCTTGAGAAAACATATTTTGAATGTAATCTACGGCATCTTCAAACTTGTGAAAATAGGAAGTTATACTTTCAGTAACATGAGGTTGTTTTCCATACAAATAATTATCAGCAAAAGCAACTACTGGAATATGATTCATATAACCATAAAAAATTTCAAACATTGTCCCCGGTGATTTTTCTATTCCATCGAGATTCACTAAAATAATATCTGATTTTCTAAGATAAGCTAGGTTTTGATTAACTACACCCTTAGATGCGTATTCTTTATTTTGTTCGTATTTATCACAGGGGTCAAAGGTCTTAATATGAGTATGTTTTAAAATATTGCTAGCTTCTTTTCTCCATTCAGTGGCTTTAAGGAATTCATCATGAGCTTCAAAATATTTTATAGTTCCTGCTAAATAAACTAACATTACTCCACCTCACTTTTCAGTAAAATATTTTAATTCTTGATATCATATTAACAGCTTATGTTTTCAAAGTCCTAAACCCTCCAGGGTAAACATAACTATTTTATTGTCACCACAATCTGCTTATGAAATACATAACAACAACCTAATTTTTAATACATTCTACTTTTATTAATATTCATTTATAGTTAAGTAATCATTGGAACATAAAATTAAGCTTACCCTTTAGAGTAAGCCTTTACTAATAATATATTCATCGCAGTATTTCATAAAACATATCTTGTTCACCCCTGAAATCTCTAACCCCAAGACAAATCATTCCAATTTTTCTCATAACCGTCATTGATGCAATATTTTCCGGATTAACCATGCCAAATATCTTTATTATATTAGTATTTTTAAAAGCAGCTTGTATAACAGCCTTCCCTATTTCAGTAGCATATCCCTTGTTCCAAAACTTAACTCCTAATTGCCACTCAATTTCAGGTTGCTTTAACAAGTACGGATTTAAACCTGTTAGCCCTATTATTTCATTACTTTCTTTTAAAATTACTGCTCCATGAAAGTCATCTAATGATAATTTTTCTCGATTAATGTTAAATTTAATATATTCCTTAGTTTTTTCGTTAGTCCAAACAGTGTCACCAGTGTACCTATGAACTCTATTGTCTGACATTAAATTATGCAGCTCGTCAGTATAATCTAATGTCCATCGTCTTATATATAAACGTTCTGTTTCCAGTATAATATCACTCATATCATGTTACCTCCAATACTAATTAAATTCAAATGATTTTGTTCATCAATTCTTCTAATCATAGAATAGCAATAGGGGGAAAAATGTTTAATCCATAAGCTCCATTAATGCCCCTTTCAGGTTTCAGATAATATAAAATCCCCTGCTTTTGTAATATTAATCAATATTTTAATTTTATCAGTAATTACATTTATAGTCAATTAATACATATAAAAGATATGCTAAAACAAAGTTGCCTTTTGAACTGTATGAATATAATAAGAGTGATATAACTTTTAGAGCCTTTAAGCAGCGAGTAGCACTTAACATGGGGTGTTTGGTCAATTAAATTATACAATTTCACAAATAACTTCTGAATTTGGTTCAGAAAAATAGTAACCTTGAGAGAACGTGATTCCAATTTCCTTAACTTTATTATAAACAGCCTCATTATGGACAAATTCTGCAATCACATCTATACCAAGCTTTAAAGCAAAATTAAAAATAGTATCAGCAAGAATTTCTGAAGCTTTGTCATTTGTAATATTCTTAATTATAGATCCATCAATTTTTATATAATCAATATTTAGCTTTATAATGTATTCAAAATTAGAATAACCTGAGCCAAAATCATCAATTGCAATCTTAGCACCAAATTGATGAACTTTATCTATAAATTCTTTAATTTCAGCATAATCTACAATATCTTCAGTTTCAACTAGCTCAAAGATAGCTTTTGTAGCCATTGCTTTATCTTTTAATTTTTCATATATCAGCTTTCTTGTTTTAATATCCATTATATCTTCAACAGAAATATTAATTGAAAATTCATAATTAAGGTCTTTAAACCTATGGAAAGACTTGTTAATCATAATTTGGGTTAATTCAGTATATATTCCAGACTTTTTAGCAATTTCTAAAAAATAAACTGGTGTCACTACAGTACCATCTTTACTAATCAATCGCATTAATGATTCATATTTTTGTATTTTTCCACTGATATTATTATGGATTGGTTGAAAAAAAGGAACTATTCTATCTTCATTAATTGCTTCTCTTAACTCAGTAATCCAATTTAAATTGTTTTTATAGGTTTTCATCATGGACATATTTTCACTATATATTTTAAAATTATTTGAACTGTGTTTTGAAAAATCAAGAGCCATTTCGGCTTTTTCTAAAATAGAGTGTCTGCCGGCAGAAATACCCACATTTATATTAATATAAATTTTGGTGTTTTCGCAAATAAAAGCACTATGTTTAAGTATATTATTAAACTCATGTACAAGGTTGTAGAATTGTACATCACTTTGTTTTAATGTATCAATGATTCCAAAAACATCAGACCCAACTCTGTATATTAGTACTCCATAGTTCTTTTTTAATTCATTAAGTCTTTCCGCAAATTCTATAAGGACCTTATCTCCAATTCTAATACCATAAAAATCGTTAAGCTCACTAAAATCCAGTATATCTAAAAGAGCTAATTGGCAATCTTTATTATTTTGTAAATCACTTAAAAGTTTTATTCTGTTTGGAAGTTTTGTTAAAGAATCCGTATTGTATTGAATTTTTAACTCATCTGTTTTTTGTTCTATTTTCTTTTCAAGATTTAGATTTATATCATCTAATTCTTCAGTGGTGTACTTAATAATATTGTACATAATTCTATAATTAGAGAAGTAAGGATCTTCATTTGATGAAGATTGCTCATGATCCAGTTTTATTCTCGACTCTTCATTCTCTGATAAACCTAAAAATGTGGTATATAAAGACTCAAAAGAATTATGTCCATTATTGTGTACGAATTCACCAAAGGTAAAAAAACCATTAACGCTAAGAGCCTTTCGTAGAGGCTTCATTTCATAATTTACTAAATCTCCAAGATAAACCTGTCTTCCAATGCAAGAATAATTAAAAAGTGACTCAATTGGAATCTCTTCAGCTAAGTTAACATTTTTTCTTGTTGCATCTATCAACTGATTTATATTTCCATAGCCAAGTTTCACAATTGAGCCTATAGGAACTTTAATATTTGTTTCAATATAGCCCTCAGTCAAACTATTAATTGGCAGGGCAGTATAGTCATGGTTGATCTTTATCATTAAAGGAAATTGGGATTTTATGCCACTTACAAGTTCTATGTTTTCTTGTCCAATATAGTTTGAATAGAAAGTAAAGACTGGTATATTATCAATAGAAATTATTAAATTTCCGTTTACTTCAGTTACCACATGATCTTTACCTATTGGGAGCCAACTACAATTCCCAAAGGAATTCACTATAAGATTATCCCCATAAAGACATGCTCCAACAACTCCATCTTCAAGTATATTATTTTCTGTAAAAACAAATCTCTTGATTTTAGAGTCTTCGACTTTATGACCTGAAAATCCTCCACACAGGATAAGATTCCTATCATAATGAGTAATGCCATTAATAAGATCTTGACCGTCCATTTTAAATGGTGTGGCAAAGGCTATAATGGCTTTAGTTTTATCCTTATAAATTCCATTTGCAAATTGTTTTCCAAGCTCATAACTATGCTTTGAGTTTTTAGATATTTCATATGTTTTTATATTTGTATTTTCAAAAATACTTATAGAAACAACACAGCTGTCTTTAATAAATTCAGCTTCGAAAATTCCAACCGTAGCAGTAGTTCCAATAATCTTTGCATGGGGTAAACATTCTTTTATTTCTATAATTAAACTCTTAATAAATGACTTATCAAAAATACCCGTAAACACTTGTATTAATATTTCATGATTGCTTTTAAAATGAATACTTTTTACATAGTTTCTGAAATCAGAAGAATATGTATATACAAAACTAATAGTTTTCATTCTTAAGACCTCTCAATTTCTACAGATTAATTAGCTATATCTCATAATACCACTTATTTTATTGAGATGAAACAAAACAGTCAACTAAATAAACAAAGAGAACAGTTTAACCTGTCCTCTTCAATACTATTTAACCTTATTTACTACTAAATAACCTCAATACAAACAAAAATAGATTTACAAAATCTAAATACAAAGATAATGCTGCTAATACCACTCCATGCATGTCATTACTTTGTGCCTGCATATGCTTTATCTTTTGCATGTCATAAGCTGTTAATCCACAGAATATTGTTATTCCTAATAAAGCTATCCCTATGTTAAATGTTGCTGAAGCTATAAACAACTGCATTACCATCAACAATATTAAGCCAATTAAAAACATCATTGCAAATTGCCCTATTACACTTAAATCCTTTTTTGTTGTTAAACCTATCATTCCACTGCTGAAAAACATCAGTGAAGTTAAAGCAAACACAGTAATTAATGTACCTTGAGGTACACGTGCAAAAATCACACTAAATGTTACCCCGTTTACTGCTGAATATACTAAAAACCAAAACATTGCAGTTGGAGTAGACATTTTAGCTACTCTTTTAACTAATGTTAGAACCATTACTAATTCAAGTATCATTGCTCCATAAAATACTAAACTTGATACTTCCGTAATAAACTGACTCATCATCATTCCAACTATAAATGTTGTAAGTAGTCCAACTCCCATGAGGATTAATGTTCTTCCCATAAAAGTAGATTTGCTTCTTGTAAAACTATTATTTTCCATATTAAAACACTCCTTATACTCGTATTTATTATTTCCTTAAGTTTATAAAAATTAAGATTTTAAGTACTTATAATATACTAGTATAACATAATATTGTTGTTATATAAACATCATTTTCGTTTTAATTTATCATCATTTTTGTGGGCTTTATGTAATAACCCCCCTAACATGTTTTTAACCTCCATTCTTACAATTGGAATTGTATCACTTGATTTCTGTTTTACAAGGATTGTAGCATCTAGTGTTTTCTTTTTCACAATACCAGCTGTTCTTTTGGCATTTTCTACTGTAATTTTAAATTTATCTTCTACAAGACTATTCGCTACCATAAGACCTAATGAAATAAATACTACCAAATACAGTGAATTAGCAATAACCACAATTGGTTGCATTCCATTTATTGAAAACCATAACATTCCAAAAATAATTAATACATATACTGTTGTAGATTTATTGAGCGTTAAGTTTCCATTAACTTTCTTATTCCTTATTAAATACACAACAATTAGTATTATTGGTATAATCTTTAATACTATATTTGCTGTAGTCATTATAAACCTTATATATAAAATGCCCTTACTAGCTACAAAATCAACCTTTTCATTACTAACAAAAATATTATTAAAATCTTTTACGGTACCTATTACCCACAAGATTTTAGGATTAAATTGTAGAAGTGGTTTAAATAAAAGTATTATTAATAATAGTACATTTGCAATCTTTAAACCAATATTATAATAGTTTTTATCTATTTCCTTTTTTATAATTATATATCCGTTTTTTTCAATTAACTTTCTTTCAGGCAATGCTATGCCGATTAAAAAAACTGTTATTGAAGCTACTAGATACATATAAAATGAGAAGGTAAAAGAATACTTTATTCCAACTGAACTTCCCATTTTGCCAATAGAATAAATTAAATATGAAGTAATCCAAAATATTATCATTACAATTCCTGATATAATTATGAAAGCTTTTATTCTCTTGTTTTTTAGAATTGAAATTATTGCAATTACAACTAAAACCACGGGTATTAAAAGTATAATATTAATAATAAAACCTATTCCAGATAATCCCTGCAGAACATAAAAAACTATCACCTTTCTTATTGCAACAATACTTGAACTATCAAATGCAATCCATGGTCTAGAGTAGAAATATAAAAATCCTATTAAAGTTATTAATAAGATAATATGGTATCTTGTTGTTTTCCAAAAGATTACCAAGGAATTATCTTTTTTAACATGCTCAATATCCTCTTTTATTAAGTATTCTTCTTCTGCAAAGTCAGCTATTTCAATTTCTTCTTTATCCTCATTACAGACTACACAATGTATAATAATCCACCTCCCTTTTTAAGCTAATATATAACTATTAAAGCACAAATAATTACACCATTAATAAAACCAGTATAATTACAATTATACTCCTAATTACCTTGTTTTTACATATTTTCAGTATGTTTCACAAACTTTATTTTCATAATTTCCTTTTCTAACTACATAAAATACCTCTATCTCTTTATTATTCACACCGTTTTCATCAGTGCTTTTTTCAGATTCTCCAAATAATTTTGTCTTAAACCAGTTATATTTAAAAACACTTTTATTATTATTAATAAATTCAAAAATATTTACATTTTCCATGTTTCATACCTCCAGATTTTGTTAAGTCAAACTATAGAATCTTTAATAATTAGATACAAATAATTTCAATTCTATTTCTTTGTAAATAAACTTAGCAAACTATATTAAAATTGTAACATAAATGTATAACCTTGGAAATCAAAAATGCCATCATTTATAAAATTGATGACATTTTTATTATTATATTCAGTACACTCAATTGAAATATTAGTTCACATCAAATATAATTGTTGTAGAAAGGGTTGATACAGTTGCGTCACCGCCAATCACAGCAACTGGCTTTTCTGTACTAAAACTTCCCTAAGTTCTGAATTGCAGATAATATGCTTTCCTTATTTTCCTGCCAAGCTTTTTCCCCTTTATCATTACCAGTTTCTAAAGTTATTACAGGTATATTGCGTTCTTTCCCAAAATAAGTCCCAAAGGACCCTGGGGTTGGATATCCTATATCCCCCGCAGTTTTATACTTGTTATATTTAGCCATTAACCTTGCTATTCTTTCACTATTAAAGCCATCATAGTTGATTAATTTTAGAGGGGCGTGAATATTAATAATTAGTTCAGGATTAAAATCTCCAATATACTTAATAATCATTCTCGTCTCAGGTTCTGAACTAGCTGCACTTCCAGGAAAATATGCAGTATTTTTATCTTCTTCTATACTCCCCCAATTCTTTGTGGGAAAATTTCTATTTAAATCCACATTATTTGCATTGCCTCGCTTATTTCTAAACAAACCATCAGGATTAACATTTGGTATGAATAGTATTTGTTTGTTTTCAATTGCTTCAGGATTTCTTTTTACATACTCCATCAGTTGCTCGATAATGTATTTCCCTTGGGGTTCATCTCCATGCATAGATCCTAAAATAGCCATTTTGTTTTTACAGGAGTCTTTACCTAAAACATATATTTTTATTTCTCTATGCTCAAAACTTTTTTCCGTATAAATTTTCTCATCGTTGATCATATCATCAATTTTATCCGCTGATATAGTTGATGAATTTTCAGTCTGCGGTAAGTCATCTACTTTATTTCCAGAAATACTTGAAGTTGAATTTGGAAAGGGATTAATACTGTTTAGAGATTCATTTTTGTCAATATATAACATTTTATCTTTTAATGAATAACATATAAAAACAAGAAGTAATAAAATTCCAAGTAAGCTTAGTTTAATAAGGCTTTTCACTTACAATCACCCAACCTCCTGATTGCTTGTATTCAAATATCAATTCTTTAAAACCATAATCTGAGTATGGAGTAGGGCCCTCTCCTTTAAACCATTGTTCAAAATATACCTTTAGTCTATTTCCATCTACTAAAGCATTATTTAACTTGGTTTCAACATTAATACTTGTGTACCTATTAAATAAATTATTTTTATAACTAATCCATTGATTGTAATTCATTGTTTTTTCACTACTAACACCAATAAAACTGGTATCATAATAAGAACTATATA
>JACMJL010000039.1 GCA_014380625.1 Clostridiaceae bacterium | reverse complement strand
TGGCTAGTAAGTTTATGTGTGCTTTCATATGGTATTGTCTTACTAGACCATTTATTACTTTCAATAAATTGTTTATATTTTGGATCCTCAAAGATATTATAAGCACCATCAATTCCGGATCCACCTTGATAAAACACATCATTAGTTGTGGAAGTTATAAAAATATCTGCTATATCCATTCTTGTCTTAAGAGTATTTATTAAAAAATCATGAATTTGAGTATCTGCTTTTATTTTCTCCCCGTAATCCAGGTCTTTGTACTTTGTAACAATATTTCCTACTGTATCATTATTGGATAAAACGTTAAAATCTTTGTCTATTTCCAGTAAAGAATTATTTATGTTCTCTCCTTTTTGTTTCATAAGTTCAATAAAATTAGTTCTATTTTGGCTAATAATTATTGATGAAAACTTATTGTATGAAACAACTGAAACTATTAGCAAAGATAGGGAAATCAATAATAAGAATGCTAGACTTAGTTTTACCTTTATTCGCAAATTCTTAATTGACATATTAATCTTACATCCTTTCCATTAAAATAGTTGAGAACCTGATATTTAACCCTTAACAGAACCTGCAGTCATACCACTGATAAATTTCTTTTGAAGGAGAAAGAACATAATTAATACAGGAAGTGTTGTAACTACACTAGCTGCCATCATTAAATCATATCGATTTTGATAATTACCCACATAAAGTCTTATACCTACTGGAATAGTCTGAGTAGAAATATCCGTGGTAAGAACCCATGCGAAAAGCAATTCATCCCAAGCCATTAAGAATATATATATTCCTGTTGCAATTATCCCTGTTATAGAAACTGGCAATATTACTCTTATAAATGCGCCTATATTTGAGCACCCATCAATACGAGCTGCTTCCTCTAACTCCTTAGGTATGCTTGCAAAGAAACCTCTTAAAATCCATATACTAAAAGGAATGAAAAATGCGGAATAGGTAATTATAACGCCTGCGTAGGTGTTCACAATTTTGATTCCAAAATTTTGCTGAATTTTTATAAAGGTTATATATAATGGTAACAAAAACATCATTCCAGGAATCATCTGTGTAGCGAGAACTGTACCTCCAAAGGCACCTGAACCCGGAAACTTATATTTTGCAACTGCATACCCTGCAAAAACAGCTAAACTTAGCGTAATTGCGGTGGTCAAAGTGCAGATTATCAAACTATTTTTAAAATAAGCGAAGAAATTTATATTCTGCCACATTTCAACATAGTTCTTCCAGTTATTTGGTGTACCTAATCTTCCCGTTGCTAAATCACCTTGGGTCATCAAAGAACTTAACACCATCCAAGCAATTGGAAATACACTTAGTATAATCATTCCTATTAAAATAACATTTGCTGCCCTATGCTTTAATTTCTTTTTTCTTCTAAGGTTTTCTGCGTAACTCTTTTTCATTATTCCTCCACCACCAAACTATCTCTAAATACTCTATACCAAATACCTACAATTATAAGGACGCATACCATTACAGCGATTGTTGCTGCAGCACCTACGCCAAAATTCCAGGTTTGGAATGAGTTTCTTTGGATATTTGTCATTAATAGATCTCCCCACTTACCTGCATATCCTGCACCATGCCCAAACATCATGGAAACAATATTATAAGAATATATATAATTAATCATTCCAAATAGTAACTGAATACCAATTATTGGTTTAAGTAAGGGTAAGGTAATTGCACGAAATTTTTCAATTCCATTTGCACCATCAATTTCTGCAGCCTCATAATAATCCTCAGGAATATTCTGAAGTCCAGCTAGAAGCATTATCATTACAAAGGGAACATTCCTCCATATTGTAGGGATTATTATTGCCCAAATTACATTAGGTCCAGTGAGCCAAAAAGGTTTAGTATGCAATATATGCAACCAATCTACTAATATTCTATTTACTATGCCTGTATCTTGTTGCCACATAAATCCCCATAACATACCAACTACATAAGAAGGTACAACCCAAGGAGTTAATAACAAAGTTCTTGCAATTCCTCTAAATTTAAATTCTCTATTAACTACCATTGCGGCTATAAGACCAATTACTAAAACAAATATACTACAAAGTGCAGCATATATTCCTGTATTTCTAAGTGACTCAAAGAATCCAGAACGCATATTACTTGAAGTATCAAATAGCACCGTGTAGAAATTATCGAATCCCACAAAGGGTGCGTGTAAGAACTGCCTTAAGGTGAATTGATTAAGTTTAAGTACTGAAAAATACAATCCTTCAGCCATAGGATAAAGTTGCACAATTATCATAGCAATCATTGCGGGCGCTACTAGTGCATATGCAAATTTATTTTTACGAATATTTTGTATGAGACTATATTTATGTTCTATGATTTTTTTCGGTTGAACTTTTGTTTCCATACGTCACCTCCCTATATTATCAAGAAAAATTATACAGGGATAAACCCTGTATAATTTTAACCCGTTCTATTATTGCTTTAAAACGGCATTTACATCATTTACTGTTGCATCTAATTCTTTTTTAGTCTTAGCTACATCGTACTTTCCATTAACTCCCATGATATTGTCCCATACATTTGATAATCCCTTTTGGAATAATCCTTCTGATGGAGCCCAACCAGGAACTGATGGATAAGATTTACCAAATTTCAATTGTGCCTTAAATACTGAAAGCATTGGATCGTCTGTTATAAATTTATCTTCAAAGGATTTTGCATTAGCTGGTAAGTTACCATGCTTTTTAGCATAAGCAACTTGAGCATCTGCTGAAGCTAAGAATGCCATTAATTGAGCAGCTTCTGGCTTATTCTTTGATGTCTTATACATTGCCATTGTGCTTCCTCCGAAGAAAGCAAATCTTCCCTTAGGTCCTTCTGGAACTAAAGCAACACCAACATTTTTAGGATCTAAAGCTTTTGCACTATCTTTAGCAAATTCATTCTTTAAACTCTGAGCTAGATAAGCACCTGAGAAAACTGTTGCATATTCTCCTGCACCAAATAGAGCTTCAACTTCAGCAGAATTTTTTTCTAGAGCAGCTTTAGGCATTAATCCATCTGCAGCTAACTCAGTGTAATATTTAATTCCTGCTAATGCTTCTGTGGAGTTTATAACAGCCTTACCATCTTTAATATATTCTCCGCCTGCACCCCAAACCCACCAAGCAAAGTTATGTACAACATTCCAATCATTTTTACCTGGCATACCAAGAGCAGCCATTTTCTTGCCATTGATTTCAACGTTATTTAACTTTGTTAATGCTGCTTTAAAGCTATCATAAGTGGCGAAATCCTTTGTTGGATCTACTCCAGCCTTTACGCAAGCATCTTTTCTATAATATAAAGCTCTTGAATCGATAAACCATGGAACTGCATATTTTTCTTTTTTACCTTCAATTACAGTTGTTGCTAATGTTGCCTTAACAAAAGCCTCATCTCCACCAAAACTCTTATAGTAAGGAGTAAGATCTTCTAGTGCACCCATAGCACCAACGGCAGCAACCCAAGTTGTACCTAACTGAGTAAGATCTGGTGCTTCACCACTAGTAGCTGCAGCAGTGATTTTAGTCCAAGCTGAACCCCAATCTAAAACAGTTGGTGTAACTGTTATGTTAGGGTTTTTGTCTAAGAAAGGTTGAATTACTCCCATAAAATCTTTATCTGGAGTACCACTGTTAGGCATTATCCATACAGTTAAATTTACATCCTTCTTAGGTGCTGATGTAGTATCACCTGCAGAAGAGCTACTTGAACTTGAATTTGTTGAACAACCAATTAATCCAAAAGCAAGTGTGGTGGCTAATAGAGCAGATATTAGTCTTTTTTTCATTTTAATTCCCCCTTAATTTGTTTACACTCTTATAATATATTAAATTTGCTTTAACAAAAACGGTATGAAATTACGATAAAGTAAGAAAAAATTACTGCATTTAAACCTTTACAAAACAAATTTTTGCAAAATAAGTATAGTTTTTAGCACAAAAAGACATGAACCCAAATTTCATATGGTTTTTGAAAATAACCATAGAATTTGAGTTCATGATAAGTCTAATTTATGTTTCTTCTAGTTAGGGAGCTGAAATAAATTAAAAAACCAAAGATTATAAGGATATTTTGTGCCAGGCGAAGCTCCCTTAATACACTTCAAAGTCCCACAATGAATAACCATAAACTGTTGACCTCTGTGTTCCATACATTCTTACATACCTTGTACTAACTGAATTAAAGGAGATATCGTCTATTCCTCCATCACTTGTAGTAGTTGTATACACATCAGTCCATGTTGTTCCATTACTAGATACCTGTATCTTGTAGCCTTTACCATATGCTGCTTCCCAATTCAATTTAACTCTACTTACAGTTTTTGCAGCTCCAAGGTCAACAGCTAACCACTGAGCATCTGAAAACTGTGAAGACCATCGAGTACCGGAATTACCATCAAAAGCATATTTTGCTGCATTTGCTGCTGCTTCCTCGGAAGATTCTGTTGCAGTTTTATTCAAAGCAAGGTTGGTTGCAGTTGCAGTTGTTGTTGGATCGTAGGATACCCAATCATAATATGCATATATAGGAGTTGCACCATTAAAAGCGCCTAACCATCCATCTACACCAGTTCCAGGCCATAAGTTCATCATGATTTTTCCGGGATGTGAAGGGATACTACTGGTTGCTCTATATACTTCTTTTCCATCCACCAACCATGCTATATAAGTTGGCTGCCAATTAAATGCATAGGTATGGAAGCTTGTAGAAGCGTCAAAGCCTAAATTATACAGATATTCATGGTTACCTACTCCGTTTGTAAAATAATTAAATTGTACCTTTGTAGTATCTTTACCTAGAAATTCTATATCAATTTCATCCCAGGGAGTATTGTCTCCAGGTCCCGTGTAAGTGAAAAATGAAGAAACAATACCAGAATTTTTTGCTGGTTTCATATTTGTTTGAAAAAGTCCATAGCCATAGGTGTCATTTGAACGATACTCTCCAGTAGCATAAGGCTTAGTTCCTCCTTGAGTGTCATTATTAAGAGTCAGTGTCATAAGACCATTGCTAAAATTAACATTGTTCGCTCTCCAAGTACAGTTGAACATACCACCATTTGTCCATCCATCTGATTTTGCCCAAGTGGCTGTGTTGAAGCTATCAAAGCCCTCACCAAGATGTGCTGTTGCTACTGCAGATACACCTTTTGACATAAATGTTGTTGATAACAAAACACTTACTACCAATAAACTTAATGTAACAATCTTTAATTTGTTTCTCTTCATATTTTTTTAACTCCTCCATATAATGATTACGTTTACATATTCATTATATATCAATTAACTATAAGCCTCTGTGTTATAAACTTACGATAAACCACAAAAAAATTACTGAGTTCCTTTTTAATTACCAGACTTCCTGTATTCAGCGGGATTATACCCGGTATGTTTTTTAAAGAGTTTGCTAAAGTATGCAGTTTCCTTGTAGCCTAATACATCACTTACTTCATAGACCTTATAGTCCTGTCTTTTTAATAATATTTTAGCCCTATCCATCTTAGCTCTTGTTAAATATTCTAAAAAGTTTTTTCCTGTTTGCTGCTTAAATATGGAACAAAAGTAGTTTTTACTTATATTTAAATTGTTAGAGATAGACGTTAAAGTAATATCCTCTTCTACATGATTAAGCACATATTCGCAGGCTTTTAAAACAATATTATCACCTTGGTTTAGATTATATTCCTTTATAATATTTATAAGGGAGGCTACATTTTCCATAAGCCTTTTCTCTATATCTACTAAGGTTTCTACACCTAAAAACCCAACTCTCATTATTTCACTTAAATTATATACTGTGTCTAAAAAACTATATTTTTTAAGGACATTGCTATAAATATTATTTATCAATTGAGTCACTATCATATTAATTTTAAAAACATCAAAATTCATTATTTGGGCTATCTCTTTCAGTAACCCGTCAAGCAGTCCTAAGGAATCATCCTTGGCTGAAATAATCGAAGATATCAAGGCCTTTTCTTTTTCAATAGGATAATTAAACTTTTCACGTCTGATACCTGCTAATTGGTTAATGTGAATAAGCTTATTTGTGCCTAACACATATTTATACTTCAATGCTTCTTTAGCATTCAAGTAACTTTTATGTATAGAAAATAATTGATTATATACATTTCCCATACCTATATTTAGCACAGTTTCTAATTCTTCATTACTTATCCTAAGAATAGCTTTTAATGCTTCGCCAAAAATATCATCAAATTCTGAAGCTTCAATTTCTAGATCTGTTTGTGCTATAATAAATTTCTTTCCCAATTCATCATCTAGTATGGAGTAATACCCCAACCCACTATTTTTCATTTCTTTTTCAATGATAAGGCTAACTGATTTTTCTAAATAATCACGCTCATCACTTTCAATTAATTCTTCATTATTAATTACAATCTCGTTAATTTCAACAATTGCTACTTGTACCTTATTTTTAATTAAGGGAAGATTATATCGTGAAATATATTCATCCATAACCATCAAATTTTTTCCTCTTAATAAATCATATAAAATTTTTTCACTGGTTATTGTTCTATTTATATTAAATTCATTATTCTTTTTTTCAGTTGTGGCTAACTTTTTATAAACATTAGTTAAAATATCTTCTAATTTTTCATGATCCAAGGGCTTCAATATATAATCAAAAGCCCCTAATCTTAGTCCTTCTTGAGCATATGCAAATTCATCATACCCACTTAAAAGTAGCACAGGAATATCCAAATTCTTTGTTCTTAATATTTTTAACATTTCTAATCCACTTATTTTATGCATCTTAATATCTGTAACAATAAAATCGATTTTGTGTTCTTCAAGTTGTTCTAACGCTTCTTCTCCATCTCTGCATTCACATATAACTTTAAAACCAAAATTTTCCCAATTAACTGTCCGTCTTAAACCCATTCTAATTATTGGCTCATCATCCACAATCATAACTGAATACAAAATTATCCCCCCATGAAATTGTTTTTTTATTTAGTTAACTTAAGTTTTAGCTTAGTACAGCTACCCTTTTGTGACTCCAAGACAATGCCGCAGGTCTCGCCATAAAATAGCTTTATTCTATCATTTACATTTTTAAGACCTAGCCCAAATCTTCTATTTACATTTGTATCCCCATTAATATGCTCTTGTAGTTCCTGTATCTCATTTCCATCCATGCCTTTACCATCATCCATCACATTTAAATATAAATAATTTTCCTCTGTTTCAATAAATATATAAATATTACCATCTTCACTTCTTAGTTTTTTTGAAAGACCATGTTTAATTGCATTTTCCACTAAGGGTTGAATTGTTAATTTTAGTATTTCTTTATTAATATATTCAGGTCCAATATTAACATGTAAAATTACTTGATAATCATATCTAAGTGTCATTAACGCAACATAATTTTTAATATGCTTTATTTCTTCATTTATGGATACAAAGTCATTATCCCATTTCATATTATATCTCATCATGTCCCCTAAAGAGACTAAGGTATCAGCAACCAAATAATTTTCTTCAATTTGAGCCATAACTCTTATATTTTCAAGAGTATTAAATAGAAAATGTGCATCGATCTGGCTTTTCAATGCTTTTAGCTCAGTTTCCTTACTAATCATTTCCTTTTGAATATTTTCTTTCATTAATTTATCAATTTTTTTCATCATTTGACGGAAATTATGAGCTAGTATACCTATTTCATCAGTCCCATATACTGGTATATCAGCAGATAAGTCTCCAGTTCTTACCTGTTTAACGCAATTTAATATTATATATAATCTCTTTAATATTGCTTTAGTTACAAAATAAATAATTATAGATAATAGTATTAATAATAATGTGCCCCCCAAAAATAAAACTCGTCTTGAATCTGCAATGCCTTGAGTAATATTATTTAATGGTATAACCGAAATGAGATAGTTATTAACCATTGGTGATTCTTTGTAAGTTAAGTAGTAATTTTCATTTCCCTGCTTATAGGATAATTCTCCCTTATTACTTCGTAATTTATCTTTAATAAATAGCTTAAACTCTTCCCTATCAAAATTCAAACTTTTCAAAAGAGGATTATCCTCATTTGTTTTTAAATGATTTTTCTCAGTATTAAAAAGTAATATCTGTCCATTATTTAATTTATCTAGGTTAAACATATTCGGAAAAAAATCCTTAGATACCATGGTTATTCTAATAATTCCTGTATTTTTTTGGAGTGGGTATTTAATTTCTTTATTTAGAGAAACTACCAAATTCTTATTTTGTTCATTTGTTGTTGAGTTAATTTTTATATCATTGTCATAGTGACTTATATTCCAATATTCGCCTCCACTTTTTTCAAGTGTCTGCTTGTACCAGTCATTGTTAACAATTCTATTTTCTCTATAAATTAAAGGCCAAAGTTCATCAACTTGTGAATTGTGCGTAAAGATATTTATTTGTTTAATTGTAGGATTATTATTTTGTAGATTTATTAGTTGTTTATATACAGTATCATTAAAATCTATTAGCTCTTTTACATCTATGCCTTTCTCATTATCTACATATTCCAAAACCTCTTTGTTGTTTGTTATTGCATTAATAATATTCCGCATTATATATATGTTTTTTTCAATAGTATCACATTCAACATTAAGCTCGTAGTTATGCTTATTTATTGCATCCTTTTTTGCATTATTATCTAGTGATCTAAAGGTATATATCGAAAAAATTATAGTTGGAATCCCAATAACGGCTATATAAGTTACTATTAACTTTTTCATTAAACTTCTATTTATAAAGATTTGTTTCGCTTTTCCCATAAGTATTCTAATATTACTTTTCATTTAAAAAGCTCCTAGTTCTTCTCTTATTTATTCATATTAAGTTTTTTCTTATTTTCTTCATATTTTTGTTGTCGATATGTTACTAACTTTTCATAACCTTCCTTTTCCCTATAGGTTAGAAAGCCATTTAATAATACATCAAATTCCTTATTGCTCTTAGATATAAGTAAACTTTTCAATATATTTTGCCACTGAGAGCTTATTTTAGAGTAAGCAATACTCTCCTCTGAATCCCCAAAGTTATTAAGATTATCATATACCGAAAAATTATAGGTTTTTCCTCTAGGCCAGTCCTCTAATAGCTTTAACGGCTCCGGTTCTGGTGGCATCCATTTTTCAATTAAGTTTGAATCCAAAAGCATCCAGTAAGTATTGGCAGCGCCATATTTATTTTCAAAGGCTATTATATCCTTATTTAATAAGTCTACAACCTCTGGTTTAAACTGTTCTTTACCATTTACTTCTTCAAAGGACAAGTCCCTTATTCCAAGGTATAAGTCCTTATTTCCCTCTTCACTTATTAAGTAACTCAAAAATCTTATAGCTCTCATTGGATCTTTACAATTCTTTGAAATAAGTGTAACCGTCCAACCCGAAACACTGTCTCCAGACAAGGTTGGTGGATCAAGGTTAGAATTTGATGGTCCCTCAATAGGTATATATATCTTATTTTTATCATCCTCATATAGTTTTAATTGTTGAGTAGCCATATCAGTTCTTTGATAAAGCATTGCAAAATATCTTCCTTCTGCAATTTTTTCTTCCATCTGAGATCTTCTATCAACGAATACTTCCTTTGATAATAAACCAAGTTCGTTAGCCTTCCTTAAAGTTTTTAACCATTTTAAATATTCACTGTCAGTAATTCTATCATAAATTTTGCCTTCCTTCTCCCAAGGCACTGCTAAAAAATTAGGTAAAAGACTATCTAAGGACAGGTTGCCGGAATTATTGAATTCATGTAACCCTAAGGGTATTAGTGCTTGTCCATTTACAATCGGAAATAATTTCTTCGCTTTTTCAAGTGCACTTAAAAAACCCTCAGGAGTTCTCATATCAGGGCTTCCTATGGCTTCATATATATCTTTTCTTACTAAAAAAGTTTGATTTGAAGGTTTTTCTTCCCTAAAGTTATTAATATCTTTTAAAGGCATAGAGAAATTAGGATAACCGTAGACATATCCATCACTTTGTCTATACCATTCTAACTTCTGTTTATCTGCAACCTTCATAAAGTATGTATCATATTTTTCTGCAAGCTTATCCAGAGGTAAAACTAATTTATTTTTTATGACCTTTGTATATCCATCTTCATAATAACCCAATGTTATAATATCAGGTAATTTACCTGTAGTAATCATAGTATTTAGTTTTTCCGTTTCATCTCCACTTGGAGTTATGAAATTTAAATTGACACCGGTTTTTTGTGTAACATATTTTGATACTGGATTGTTACCCCATTTTGTCCCAAACCAGGAATAATTAATATACCAGTCAAAAGTTATTGGCGACGTATCCAGCTTCCACCCCTCTTGATTGTTCTTACTAACACTATTACTATCAAGTTGACCTGATTTTTTATAAAAAGGGTTACATGAAGTAAAAATAATGCAAACCATACTTAGCATAAGCATTATTTTCACTCTTTTTCTAGTTTTACTTCTCATGAATAATAACCTGCTTTCTATTTATATTATGGGTTTGTTCTATGATTACGTTTTCAAGTAAATGAAAATATTATATACCCGATTGAAAAATCATGCAATTTCTTAAATATTTACACTGGGAAAGGAATTGAGTACCATTTTAAACTCAATTCCTTAGGCTCTAGTATTTAAGCCCATAACCTATTGGAAAAAGTACATTATCTTCTTCAATAGGCAATTTACTATTATTTTTAGGCCATGTAACTGAAAGTTTTCCTTTAAAGTTTTCATCCCCATAGATTACTTTAGCTATCCCTTCTCCTTCTGTACCTGGTAACCAGGCTTCAATAAAGGCAGCCCAATCCTTTAATTTATCACTTATAATCCGTGGTCTTCCTGATACCATAATAGTAACAATTGGCTTGTTCAATTTTTTAGCCTGGTTTAAAGCTTCTATATTTTTCTCTAATGCCATTCCATTATCTAATCCCAGGTCTCCATCATCGCCTTTTCCTTCAGCATAACTTTTTTCTCCAATAACTACAACCGTTACATCTGCTTCCCCGGCCTTAGCTATATCCGTAATTATAGTTCCCCCATTGCTACTAGCAATATTTTTAAATCCATCTAATATAGTTACTCCTGATGTCTGTCTTTCATTTCCTTGCCAATCAATAGTCCATCCACCACATTGTAGGCCTACACTGTTCGCAGCAGGACCATTAACATAAATTTTTGAATTTTTTTTAAGTGGTAATATTCCATCGTTTTTTAAAAGTACCATAGACTTCATAACAGCCTCTTCAGCAACCTTTTTATGCTCCGTTGACGCAAAACCATTCTTAATTAAATTGCTATCACCAAGGTTATTTTCGAAAAGCCCTAAGTCAAATTTTACCATTAATATCCTTGTAACAGCATCATCTATTCTTTCCTTTGATATCTTTCCCTGGTCTACAGCAACCTTTAAGGCACTAATAGTTTCCTTCCATTGATTTGGCTCCATCAGCATATCTATACCAGAATTTACAGCAGTAACAACTTGCTCCTTAAAGTTACTTGCAGGTATATGATGAATTCCCTCCCAATCAGAAATTACAAAACCTTTAAAACCCAACTTTCCTTTTAACAAGTCAGTTATAAGGTGCTTATTGCTATGATTTTTCACTCCATTTATACTAGAAAAGGATACCATTACTGACTTTACCCCTGACTTTATTGCTTCTTCATAGGGCAACATTTCTTCTTTAAGTAAGTCCTCCTCCTTAATCTTTGCATCACCTTGATCAATTTTATATCCACTGTCACCAGTTCCCCAAGAAGTTCCTCCATCAGCAATAAAATGCTTTGCTGTTGCGGCAATACCATAGGATTGAAGTTGTTTTATATATTCAGAAGATAGTTTCTTTACAAGCTCTAAGTCTTCTCCATATCCTTCATAATATCTACCCCATCTTAAATCTTTCGCCACCGCTATACAAGGCGCAAAATCATAGGTTACTCCTGTAGAAAGCATTTCTTCAGCAGTTACTGATGCTATATCTTTCATAAGTTTGATATCGTTTGCAGCTCCTAGACCAATATTGTGTGGAAAAACAACTGCATCCTTTACAATATTGTGTCCATGTACTGCATCAACGCCATAAATTATTGGAATACCTAATCTTGTATTAGTTTCACTTTGCTGATATTGCTTAATCATCTCAGTCCAGCCTTTTGGAGAATTATCCGTTGGTGTTGAACCTCCTCCACTTAAAACCGATCCAATATTATATTTTAAAGCTTCTGCTGGTTTTAAACTTCCTCGTTCAGCCTGAACCATCTGCCCGATCTTTTCATCTATGTTCATTCTATTAATTAAATCCTTAACTCTTTTTTCAGCAGTATAATTCTTATCCTTATAAATTGCCTTTTCTAGTCCAGTATCTTTATTAACTTTATCACAGCCTACTGCTAATATGAAAGAAACGCTAAGAAATAAACTTAGAATCCTTTTGCCTTTTTTTTGCATATCTTTTCACCTCATCTTAGATTTATCTTACTATTTTACAGTATTTCTCCATGTAATTATACATGACAAAATTATTATTTACTACTAAAAAAATACTCTTATTCTTTATTTATTTGATTAATTACTCAATGATGTATTTACTTTTGTGGAAAATAATGTTACACTATTTAAACACCGTTTAATAAGGTAACATTGTTTAACCAATAGGAGGATTTCATGGGTATTGCTGAAAGAAAACAACTAGAAAAAGAAATTATAAGAAAAAAGATATTAGATGCTGCCAGTGAAATATTAATCAAAGAGGGTTATGAAAATTTATCAATTCGAAAGATAGCTACTAAGATAGAATACTCTCCTGGTATTATTTACCATTACTTTGAGAACAAGGCTGAAATAGTAACTTCTGTTGCCGAAGAAGGTTATGAAAAGATACTAAAAAGTCTAGGTCAGGTTCCTGTGGATGTAGAAAATCCAGAGAAATCTATAGAAAAGGGCTTACGAAACTATATTGAACTTATGTTAGAGGCACCGCAGCAATTTAGAGCTGTATTAATGAGTGATATAGAAGCAATCCAAGAAAAAGTAAATGTGCTTAAAGAAGGGATTTCAAAGGAACGAAAGAGTATTCAGGGACTATGTAACCTTGTGACACTTGGGGTTGAAAAAGGGAAGTTTAGAGAGATGGATGTGGAACTTACAGCACAAATACTATGGACATCAACTCATGGACTACTTTCTAGATTAATATTAGAAAAAAACATTTCAGAGCAGCAAAAACAACGACTTATAAATCACCATTTTCAAATTCTCATTAATGGTTTAATAAAATAAGGGGAGGCAATAAAAATGAAAACACTTATTATTTATGGAACTAAACATGGCTCTACAGAAAAATGTAGTAATCTTCTAAAGGCTAAACTTCAAGGGGACATTGTAGTTGTAAATATAAAGAAGGACCTTGTACCTGATATAAATCTATTTGATAATATTATTTTGGGTAGTTCAATCTATATGGGCCAAATTCAGAAAGAAATAAAAAATTTCTGTATACAAAGTCTTAATGTATTAAAAAGCAAAAAAGTTGGAATCTTTATATGTGGTATGAATGAGAAGGAAGTCAAAACATTATTTAGTAATCAATTTCCTGAAGAGCTAGTAACAAGTGCTACTGCAAAAGAATATTTTGGAGGGGAGTTTATACTTAAAAATATGAACTTTCTTGAGAGGTTTATAATGAAGAAAGTGGCGAAGATAGATAAAGATACCTCAACACTTTCTGAAGAAAATATCAATAAATTTGCTCAATTAATAAACACATAAAATTATAGGCAGTTGGTTATGAGGATAACCAACTGCCTATTTTATTCTTACTACCTAATTTTAAACCTTGAAATTATTTCCTTAAGTACCTCTGCATGATTAATACTTTGTTTAGCCATTGTTTCAACTTCTTCAGTAAGATTAACTGTATTATTAGTTTTTTCTGCTATATCTGATACTCCTTTAGATCCTTCATTCACTGTGGCTGCGACCTCACTGATGGCTGTAGCTATATTGGACATATTAGAAGTCAATTCCTCCGTGGAACCATTTATAATGGTCATAATTTCATTAACACTGCCAGCATCTTCATCGTATTTATTACAAACCTTAATGAAATCTTCATAATCTCCATTAACATCATTATCTATAAATGCAAGCACTTTCTCTGATCCAGTTTTCATGTTATCTACAGCAGAAAACACAGTAGTTACAACTTTTTGAATATCTGATGCTGTCTTTGAGGATTGTTCCGCTAATTTCCTTATTTCATCTGCAACAACTGAAAACCCTCTCCCTGCTTCTCCGGCTCTTGCTGCTTCAATTGCAGCATTTAATGCAAGTAAATTTGTCTGACTAGTGATTTGTAAAATTGAATCTGCTAAAGCATTTATCTGTTCTACTTCTTTAGATTGTTTAGCTGCCTCTTCCACTTTTCCCTTTACATCCGCATAAATGTGCTCAGCCTTTTTCTTTGATTCTATTGCTCCCTTTTTAAAAGTATCCGCCCTCTTAGCAATTTCTATAGAAAGATTAGTACCTTCTTTAGTTTTATCTGCTACAGCTGCCACACTTTGTTCTATTTCATCCATAGATGCAGTAACCTCTTCACTAGATGCTGCTGTTTCTTCCATTCCTGCGGATATTTGCTCTGTTGTAGCTGAGTTATCACTTGAATTTTCATGGACTTTCTGAACAATTTCTTCAACCTTTGCTGCATTTTCTAATATATCATTCGAAGAACTTTTTAACAATTCAACCATCTCTCTTAAAACCTTTCGCATATCTCCTACTGCTCTAGTCATTATACCCGCTTCATCCTTTTGCTTTAATAATGGGTCAAAGGATTTATCATAAACCAGGTCTAATTTAGCGGTTTTATTAATAAGTTCAGTAAGTTTCATAAATGGCTTAGTTATTTTTGCTGCTATAATGGTACCAATAACTGAAGATATACCTATAATCAATAATGCTACCAACAGTATAAATTTACCCATTTCTTTCGCTGGAGCTTCTATTTCCTTAGCATCCGCAGTAATTACCAATATCCAATTTGTTTTAGCTATTTGTGCTGAAGCAGCTATCTTATTAGCGCCTTCAAATACATAATTAATAACCTTAGGCTGAAGTTTCTCACCCTTTTGTACTTTGGCAACCAATTCCTTTGTCTGAGCATTAGCCACTGGCTTTCCAATCTTTTCTATAGTAGGATGATAAATTAAGTTTCCTTTTTCATCCACAAGATAAGCATAACTTGATTTTGTTTTATTAAGTTTAATGCTACCAATATACTTAGCTAATTTTTCAGCGAATATGGAAGTGGCAATATATCCTTTTATTTCGCCTGATGCTGTATCAATTACTGGATGTGTAAATACAACTACTTGTTTCCCTGTTGCTTTTGATGTAACCGTATCGCTAATTTGAGATTTTTTAGTAGACAAGGTGTCCTTAGTATACTGTCGTTCTTTTAAATCCAACCCAATATTTTTCGGAACGCTATCTGCTACTATAAGCCCCTTAACACCAACCAAAAAAACATGTTCTAAATTGGTTTTGTCCTTAGCATAGTCCTCAAGAACTTTATTTACCTCTGCTAACTTGGATGCATTATTTTCAATTGTCAACAGCTCCATTACACTACCTGTTGCAGTAAGATAATCAGGCATAACTTCTTCTTTTTCTATTACCTCTGAAATATTATTTACTTGTGCTTTTACCAGTTCAAGAGATGAGTTTTCTGTTTGTTCAAATATAAGTTTACTTGATTTTAGATCTATAAAAGTTCCGACGGCTATCTGTGATACTAAAATTAATAAAACAATTACAAGTGTTATTTTCTTCCTGATATTCATATTGTTACCTCTTTCGTATTTTAAATTATTAAATAAAGTGATTGAATCACTCGATTATACTTTATCCTTTTCCCCTATAAAGTCGCAAAAAAATGGCAGGCAAAGTTAGATTGCCAACCACAAATAAACTATACTTAGTTTTATGCAGCCTGACGATCATAGCAATAATTAACTGCCTTAGACTCACAGCTTTGCGTCTTCATCTTTTAATGAATTTGCCTTTATAAATTAAAAACATTATTTTACTAATAGCTTTTATATCATAATTATACATTAATAGTATACTAACTGTATATAGTTATTCTATATATCTACTTAGTTTAAATATCTGGGTATATTATTTTCAACCCAGCCTTTAAATAATCTTGAAATTCATTTTTAACTATAACCTCTAAGTCAGAATCAATTATTATTGTATATTCTGCCTTTAAGGGTGCAATATTTACCATAGCCTTCTGCCCAATTTTATTAATATCTGAAACAAGAAAGACTTCTCTCCCAGCTTGAAGCATAGCTCTTTTTATATGTGCTTCCTCTAAAGTAGTACTGGATAATCCCCACTGGGCTGAAATAAAACAAGGAGCAACAAATACTTTATCTACATTTAATTGTTCTATTTCTTTTAAGGTTGCAATACTTACTGTATTTGCAATATTTTGCTGAACAATTCCTCCTAACATTACTAACTTAATATTACTTAAAGTTTTATTAATCTCATAGGCAATGACAATTGAATTTGTTATAACTGTTACATCTTTGAGTTTATCTAAGAAAGGAACAATTCTTAATAATGTAGTAGAGCCATCAAGAATAATAGTATCATTATCTTCTATAAAAGTTGATGCTAAACCTGCAATTTTTTCTTTATTATCCACATTAATAGTATTTCTATCAGAAAATAAAGAGGTTTCAGCTACTTTATTAGGCAGTACTGCCCCGCCATAAGTACGGTTGACTAAGCCTCTCTGCTCCATAATCCGCAAATCTCTTCTTATAGAATCTTCTGAAATATTAAACATTTTGCTAAGATGTGGAACCTCAACTCTTTTCTTATCCTTTATAAGTTCTAATATCTTATCATGTCTTTCTTCTATAAACAAATTTATTCCCTCCTATTTGTTAATGTTTCTTCCTGTTTGTTCTTGATACTTACTATTTTATATGATAACATAAATAATGTAAACAGAATTTAGGAGGATTTTATATGGATAAACGTCTACAATGGTCTCAATATATTGGTTTTATTACAATTGGATTAGTATCAAGTATAATTGGTCCTATGCTTTCAGCAATACAGTCAGATATAAATCTAAATTATAGCCAAGCTGGATTAGTTTTATCTGGTCAATTTTTAGGAATGTTGTTAACTGTAATTATCGGAGGGTATTTAGCAGATAAATATGGAAAAAAGTTATTTTTAATTGTGGGCGGGGCATTTTTAAGTATTGGGTTATTTGGAAGTATGCTTTCACATAATTATGTAAACTTATTAATATGTACAATTGTGAGTGGAATTGGATTTGGAGCTTATGAGGTAGGTATAAATGCATTGTGCGCTGATTCTACTGATTCTAATAAAGGCAATGCAATGAATTTTTTGCATTTTTTCTTTGGCCTTGGGGCAATTTTAGGTCCAGTTTTAGCCACCTTATGTATTAATTTATTAAAAAGTTGGCGTTTAGTCTATGGAATTTCAGCTTTATTTCCAATATTAGTAACTGTAATATTATGGCCCTTAGTAATTAATAAACCATTATTAACTGATGGAGTTAAACATAGTATACCCTACAAGAATAAATTTATATGGATTTCAGGTATATTTTGTTTTCTTTATGTGGGTATTGAAGTATCAACTTCTGGCTGGCTTCCTACTTACTGGAAACATATTTCACCTAACAGTTTAATTCCAGCATCCTTAACAGCAACAATATTTTGGAGTACCTTAACGGTTGGAAGACTTTTTTCAGGTAAATTAGCTGATAAATTTGGTTTTTCTAAGTTTCTTATTTTTACTTCTCTAGGTGTGATAGTAATAACCTTAAGTTGGGTGCTAATACCCTTTAAGTTAGTTACATTATTTGCAATACTTTTATTAGGAGGATTTCTAGCTGGAATTTTTCCCACAATGATGGCCTCTGTTACATCACAATATCCTAATGTTTCAGGAGAAATAAGTGCCTTTATTTCAATATTTGCATCACTAGGTGGTTTTTTAGTTCCTTCAGCTATTGGCCGATCTATTGATTTTATAGGTATAGTTAAAATTCCACTTATTCTTTGTGGACTAGCAGTGTTATTGTTTATTAGTGCAAATTTAACAAAGAAATTTGAGAAATCAATTTAACCTTTCATTAATCTATTTAGAAATAAAATAAATTAACGATAATAGATGTAAGCGAGGTGATTAATTTGTTATCAGAAAAGAAATCCTTACCAATTAATGAATTACAAGTAGGAATGATATCCGCAAGCAATATTTTTTTTGAAGATAAGGTATTGCTTTCCGACGGGTTTGCTATTACAGATTCAATCTTATACAAGTTAAAGCGCATTTATATTATTGATAAAGTAGAGGTTTATTCAGATACAGATCCTACTGAGGTTTTAAGAATTAAATCTAAAACAGTAAATGAAATCGAAAGTACCTTTAATGACTTCTCTGGCAATTTAGCGACTATATTTAATACTATGTCTATACTAAGGGTACCTGCAATTGAGGAAGTTAGAACTTTTTCAAGAAGAATTCAAGAAGAATTTCATTCTGTAGGATCAGTTATTAGAAATATAATCTTTTATGGTAGCGGAAATGACCAAATATATAGACACACCATAAATGTTACAGCTATTAGTTATATACTTGGTAAATGGATAGGTCTTGACAGTAAAGAGTTAAATTTATTAACTTATTCCGCAATATTACATGATTTTGGTAAAGTAAAATTAAATAAGTCCATATTATACAAAAAAGGTAAGTTAACCACGAATGAGGTTGAAATATATAAGACCCATCCCCTCCTAGGCTACAACTTTGTTAAACAAATTCCATACTTAGATCCTTCTGTTAGCCAATCTGTGCTTATGCATCATGAAAGAATGGATGGTTCTGGGTATCCTCTACATGTTAAAGGTGATAAAATTCCTCGATTTGCGAAGATAATAGCTATTGCAGATCTATTTGATCAGGTCAATTCTAATAGATACTCTAAAAATATTAATGGACCCTTCGAAGCTCTAAAAGCTATTCAAGATGAAGGGTATTTAAAACTTGACAATGAATATTGTAATACCTTTTTAAAAGGTATAGTCAACTATTACATGGGAGAAAATGTACTATTAAGCAATAACCAATCCTATAAGGTTATCAAAATTCACCTAAATGATATAGCAAAACCTCTATTAATCGATAGTAAAGGTTTCCTTGACTTTACAAAAGAAAAAGATTTATACATTAAAAAATTAATTATCTGATACTTAGCAGTATCCATTTTTTTCATAATTGAATATTAGACCAAAATATGTTAATCTAACCTTATTCCTAGTTCAAAATAGTTGTCAATAACCCCGTCCCTATTGCAATAAAGGAGATGTTTCATTTGAAAAGTAAATTCAAACTAATATTGTGCATTTGTATACTTGTTTCAATCAACGTTATTGCTGAGGGATGCACAAAAAAAGCTGCAACTACTAATTCTACTAATGGTTTAAAGCAATCAACACCTACTGAAATACAACCCGCTGTAGTTACCGAACAAAAATACCTCTCTCCCTATACAGGTGAGGAGGTAAAAAAGGAAGAAGTGGCTAACATTGCTGTTCTTGCTATAGTAGAAAACTCCATAGATGCAAGACCTCAATCTGGTCTAAATTCTGCTGATATAGTCTATGAAACCATGGCTGAAGGTGGTATTCCAAGATTAATTGCATTATTTCAAAAGAACAATGCTTTAAAAATCGGACCAATTAGAAGTGCAAGACCCTACTTCTTAACTATTTTAAAAGAATATAACCTCCCTCTTGCCCATTGCGGGGGGAGTGCTGAGGCTACTGAAATAATAAAAGCTGAAAAACTAATGAGTATGGATGAAATGGTAAACTCTTCAGCCTATGTGAGGGATAATGAAAGAAAAGCTCCTCATAACCTTTATACCTCTTCAGAAAAACTAAGAGAGCTTATTAAAGCAAAAACCTTTGTAAAAGAACCTACTGTAAAATTAAAATTTGATAAGACTTATTGGGATAGTGTTACACTTTCTCCTGCCACAGATGTGCTTTTAAAGATGAACGGATCTTATAACACTAGTTACGCCTATAAGGATGGGCTTTACCTTAAAACTATGGATGGAAAGCCTTCAGCTAATAAAGAAGATCAAATACCTTTAGCAATTAAAAATGTAGTTGTACAAATTACCACCATGAAACTACAACCAGATAAACTTCATATAAACATTGATCTTATTGGTCAAGGAGATGGTTATGTTATTAGTAATGGTAAGTTTGTAAAAATGCACTGGAATAAGAAAGATGCAAATTCCCAAACCCTACTAACTGATGAAAAAGGTATTGATTTACCTTTAAATCCAGGAAAGACTTGGTGGAACATCGTTGATACAGACACTACTGTAACTATTAAGTAAACAAGGATAAAGGAGATGTTAAAACTGATAGATATTATTAATACTGGAACTTACCTTTATAGAGGCAACTATATAATTGATGCTGAAAATAACTTTTCAATTGAGGATTTTAACAGTGAACTAAAGGTTAATGGAGAGACTCCATTAGAAGGAAAACTTCTTAATCCTGACCTGGCAAAACAAAATACTATAACTTATGGAATTTTAAAGAACCATAATACATCCGGGAATATAGATTTTTTAAAGATAAAGTTTGATGCCTTAGCCTCCCATGACATAACTTATGTAGGTATAGTTCAAACAGCTAGAGCCAGCGGTCTTAAAGAATTTCCGATACCCTATGTCATGACTAACTGCCATAATAGTCTTTGTGCAGTTGGTGGAACAATTAATGAGGATGATCATGTATTTGGTCTTTCTGCTGCAAAAAAATATGGTGGAATTTACGTTCCAGCTCATGTTGCAGTAATACATTCCTATATGAGGGAAATGATGTCCTCCTGTGGAAGTATGATTTTGGGCTCTGATAGCCATACTCGTTATGGGGCTCTTGGCACTATGGCTATAGGTGAAGGTGGGCCTGAACTTGTTAAACAGCTTTTAAACAAAACTTATGATGTACAAGCACCTCAGGTTATAGCAGTATACCTTCAGGGAAAAGTACAAAAGGGAGTTGGACCTCAAGACGTTGCCTTAGCACTTATTAAAGCTGTATTTAAAAGTGGTTTTGTAAAAAACAAAGTTCTTGAATTTGTTGGTCCTGGAATTTCAGAGCTTTCTGTGGATTTCAGAAACGGAATAGATGTGATGACTACAGAAACAACTTGTTTATCCTCTATATGGTGTACCGATGAAAGAGTTGCAGAATACTATAAGACTCATAACAGAGAGGAAGCTTATGCAAAACTTCAGCCGGGAGAAATAGCATATTATGATGGGCTAGTTAAAGTCAACTTAAGTAAGGTAATTTCCATGATAGCACTGCCTTTTCACCCAAGTAATGTGTATAGCATAACAGAGTTAAATGAAAATCCACAGGAAATACTTAAGGCAGTAGAAGCAGAGGGTCAAAAGCAACTTGGGAATTCCCAATTTCATTTATTAGATAAAATTATTAATGGAAAAATAATGGTAGAACAAGGTATAGTGGCAGGTTGTGCAGGTGGAACCTTTGAAAACATCTGTGAAGTTGCAGCTATTCTAGAAGGGAAATCTGTAGGTGAGGATTACTTCGGTCTAAATGTTTACCCTGGAAGTCAGCCCATTTACTCTGAATTAGTAAGAAATGGAGCTATATCTAAACTTATAGATACAGGCGCAATTATTAAAACAGCTTTCTGTGGACCATGTTTTGGTGCAGGAGATGTACCTTCAAATAATGCATTAAGCATAAGGCATACTACTAGAAACTTTCCAAACAGAGAAGGTTCAAAGCCTTCGGATAGGCAGATAGCTTCTGTAGCATTAATGGATGCTAGGTCCATAGCGGCTACAGCCTTAAATGGAGGTATTTTAACCCCAGCTACTGAAATTCATATACCAGAATACTCCGTTGCATATAACTTTAACAAGGTTATATATGACAATAGAGTTTATAAAGGTTTCAGGAAGGCTCAGTTAGAAACTCAATTAAAACTTGGACCAAGTATTACAGATTGGCCTAAAATGCCAGCTTTAAAGGACAATATGGTATTAAAAATGGTATCTGTAATTAATGATGAAGTTACAACCACTGATGAACTTATACCCTCTGGGGAAACCTCCTCTTACCGTTCTAATCCTTTAAAACTTGCAGAATTCACTCTTTCTAGAAAAGATCCTGAATATGTAGGTAGAGCAAAAGCAGTCCAACAACTTGACTTAAACTCTGAGGAATTAAAAGAAGTAGTAAAGGGGCTTGACCTTGAAAACACTGGATTAGGAAGCGTAATTTTCGCAAGAAAACCTGGAGATGGTTCTGCACGAGAACAGGCAGCTTCCTGTCAAAAGGTATTAGGAGGATGCTCTAATATTGCCTTTGAGTATGCAACTAAGAGATATCGAAGTAATTTAATTAATTGGGGTATGCTGCCTTTCACCATGGATTCCTCACAAAATATAAACTTTGAGAATGGTGATTATATAGTTATCTCAGGAATTAAGGCAGCAGTGGCCACAGGAGCAGAGGAAATAACTGCAAAACTTATCAGTGTAAATGATAATATAGACTTTAAACTTCAGCTTAAGGATCTATCCAAAGATGATAGAGATATTATCCTATCTGGATGCTTAATAAACTATTACGGAAAATAAATCAATCCAATACCTTTGAGTAATGTTTCCATTGTCACCTACCTCGTCTTCAAGAATACCACCATTTTTTATAATGGTTTTTGAAGACGGGGTATTATTTTTATTACAAGTTATTAGAACTTTATCTATACCCTTGCATTGATAACTGAATACTTCCAGTAACCAGTACTGTCTTCATAAAATTAACTTAATACCCACTAAAATAACCTTATAAAACATTTGAAATAGCTATGACTTTAGCTACAACATGCTAAAATGAGATGAGGAAAATGAATAAAAAATTATGTATTGGAGGGTTAAAAGGTTATGAAAAATTTAAAGGTTTCTACTCAAGTACTATTGATGGCAGTATTAGCAATATTTTTTACTATACTAGTTGCTAGTTCAGGTTATATGTATATGAATTTATTTAATAACAATATTATTGATATGCATAAAAATGGTATACTTCCATTATCACAAGCATCCACTATATCAACTGAATTTATTAAGATCAGGCTTAATGTTGTAAAAGCAAAATATGAATATGATTCTCAATTTGCTACAAAAATAATTGAAAGTGACAAGTTAGTACGAGAAAATTTAAAAAGTTTCATTTCTGGTAAATTTGATTCTGATGATAAAATAACCATAGATCGCTTTTCATCGGATTATGATAGGTACTTGAAAACTTGGGATACCTGGAACTTGGTTCTAAAAGGTGGCGGGAAAATTTCTATTGAAGATTATAATAATCAAGTTACTTTGGGCAGTGCAGTTGATGCAACTATTACTTCCTTTAAAAATAAACAAATAAAAGATGCGGGAGTTTTAGAGGTTAACAGTCAAAATAGTTTTAAGAATAGTAGAGTAGTTTTTATAAGTATATTTATAGTAGTTTTAATTGTATTTATAAGTATCTCTTTTATAATTATACGAATAATAAATAAATCTTCTAAAAAAATGGTAGACAGTTTAGTACAAGTATCTAAAGGTGATTTTACCTTTAGGATAGAAAATTCCTCAAATAATGAATTTGGTAAGATGGAAAAGGCATTATCAGAAACTATTATAAATATTTCAAATATGATACATGTTGTTAAGGAAAGATCTTCGGACATTGACCATAGATCAGACAGTATTTATTCTGTTTTAGGGAATATTTCCTCTTCTACTGATCAAGTTACAAATGCTATTCAAGAAGTAGCTAAAGGTACAGGCTCTCAAGCTGAAGATCTTGTGGATACCGCTACAGTTTTACATCAGTTTGGAAGTGAACTAGATACTATTGTAGATTCTATAAATGATATAGATATTAAATCAAAAGATATAAGTTCTATGGCCAATGATAGTAACGAAAAAATGCTTAATCTAGTATCTTCAATGGAGAATGTAAAGAAATTATTTAATAGCTTCGAGTTAAAAATTGGAGGTTTTAGCCAAAGTATTAACCAAATACACCAGATGACTAATGTAATTACAAACATCGCTGCTCAAACAAATTTATTAGCACTTAACGCCGCAATTGAGGCTGCTAGAGCAGGGGAAGCAGGCAAGGGATTTACTGTAGTTGCTGATGAAATCAGAAAATTAGCAGAATTATCTAGGTCATCCTTAAATGACATAAACAGCCTAATTAATAATATTTCTGGAGAAACAGGTGATATGGTAAATAATTCAGGTGTCATCGGGGAAGAAATTAATAGTCAAGTTGAAATTATAAATGTATCTATTGAATCCTTTAGAAATATTATACAAGGGGTGGAAAGTGTAATTCCCAAGATTAATATGGTTAATAAATCTGCAGAAAGTATCGATAAGCAGAAAGATAAAATAATGGAAAAAGTTCAAAATGCTTCAGCTATAGCTGAGGAGGTTTCTGCTTCTTCCCAGGAAATAGCAGCTTCTTCAGAAGAGATGAATGCTAATAGTCAAGAAGTCACTTTAAGTGTGCAGGATTTATCTAATATGACTAAATTAATGATGAAAGAAGTTAATAAGTTTCAACTAAGATAAATAAATAAATTAGAAACAAATGATTTTAGAGCTTGTAAAAGAGCTCTTTTATTATTATAACTTTTTTGTTTTTTTAACGTATTAAACTATAAGTGCAGTTAAAGGGAGGTTTTACTATTAAAATCAAAAGGATATTAAAGTACATAGCGGCTAGTATATTATTAATAGCTATTGCTGGTTTAATGATTAATTTATTAGTAATGTCAAAGGCTAAAAAGTATATTATAAGTAAGGATTCAAAAGTTCCTAAGGCACAGGCATTAATAATTCTTGGTGCTTTTGTGTCTCCACAGGGACAAGTTTCTGATATTTTAAAAGATAGGCTTGATACCGCCCTTGAAATATTAAAAAATAATAAAGAACTTAAAATAATAGTAACTGGTGATCATGGTAATACAAATTATGATGAAGTTAATACTATGAGGATATACTTAGAGAATAAAGGCATTGATCCTGAGAGAATATATATGGACCATGCAGGTTTTAGCACCTATGATAGTATTTATAGAGCAAAAGCTATATTTGATGTGAAAAGTGCAATTATTGTAACACAAGCTTATCATTTAGATAGAGCAATCTATTTAGCAAGGCAAAAGGGTATAGAAACTTACGGTGTTGCAGCAGACAAGCATAAATATAGAGCTATTATAAAATATGAGGCAAGAGAAAGACTTGCAATATTTAAAGATTTCTTTTATGCTAATGTGCTTAAACCAAAGCCTAAATTTTTAGGTGATAAAATACCTATAATGAGTAGTGATAGTAGCTTAACTCGGGATAAACACTAATAATGCCCTATTTGGGGTTTATCCTTTGTTCTATGTTTACGTTTAGGCTCATACTCCTGCCAATACACCCGCTTTTCATTATATCGTGTTCTAGGTTCTCTTTGTTGTGCAGGATAACCAATATATACTATACTAAGCGGAATTACATGCTCTGGAATATTTAATATGTTCTTTAGTAATTTAACCCTATTTTCAACAGGGTATATACCTATCCATACAGAACCTAATCCTAAACTCGTGGCAGCAATCAAAATATTTTCTATTGCTGCGCTACAGTCTTGTATCCACAGATCATGATCTTTACCCTTTAATGTTAATTCCATATTTCCACAAACTACTATAGCCACTGGTGCATTATACCTTGCAAATATAAGCTCCTCTTTTAATTCAGATAGTTTATCTTCTTCATCAATAACAATAAACTCCCAGGGCTGACAGTTCACTGCGGTTGGTGCAGCTGTTGCAGCTTTTAGTAAAGTAATAATTATATCCCTATCCACTTGCTTATCTAAATAGTCTCTTATACTTCTTCTTTTATAAATAATATCAATTACGTCCAATTTTAATTCACTTCCTTATATATAGTTACTTTTCTCCACAGGCATATAAAACGAACATTGTAGCACAAATACCTTCCGATTCTTTAATTTGTCTTAGTTTTTCAAAAACTTCTCTTTTAAAGTCTTCCATTTTATCTTCTGGTATCATTTCTAATACTCTTATATAGCCATGAGTCCAAAGTTTGTCCCACCATTCTCGTTCATCCTTGTAAGTGAAGGTTTTTTCTTCACTTACAATCCGTATGTTTTTAAAGTTAGCCTCATTTAAAATTTTATACAAACCATCTTCAGTATCAAACTCTGGACCATCCTCCTCTTCATCTTTATCTACAAATCCAGGTAAATATTTTTCAACTAACGCATCTAACCATATAAATTTTTCATCCTTTACTCTAAGAAATGTTGAGAAGGAGAATCTACCTCCATGTTTTAGAACTCGCATGAATTCATCTAAGGCAACCTTATAATTTGGGAAGAAAAATACTCCAAATCCACATAGTATATGGTCAAAAGCTTCTCTTGTAAACTCTAGTTTTTCAGCATCCATTACCATTATCTTTGCATTTTTTAAACAGCGGAGTTGTATTTCTAAATTAGTTTCATTAACCATTCCTACAGCAATATCAATGCCTATAACCTTTCCATCTTCTCCAACCTTTTCTGCTGCTAAAAAAAGAGATGCTCCTTTTCCTGATGCAACATCCAATACTTTTTCACCTTTTTTTATATTGGCAAATTCAACTAATCGCTTTCCAAAGTATGCAAAAAACCTTGGACCACTACCATCAAAAACTACTGATACCTTATTAAACAAATCTGCTATGCCTTTTTTAATTTCTTTACTTTTATCTTCCATTCATAATGTTAGTGAGCAAACGTATAATAAACTTCTAAGCCCACTAACAATCACTTCCTTTCTATATAACGTGTTGATAACTATGAATACTTCTTCTATGCAATATAAAAAGTATCATTAATAACCTTTCCATCTATATCTTCAATTTTACGCCAAGAGCTTTCATTATTAAGTACTTGCCATCTTCTTTCATTAGGAATATAATTCCAATCCTTATCATTTTGATAAAACACTTGAGTACCCTTTGTTTCCAGAATATTTGAAATTTCATTATCATGATAATTATTTTCATCATAGTCCGTTAATGCCTTCTGAGCCATTTCTGAATAATGTTTATTTAGCTCAAGTAAAACATTATTTATATCTTCATTTAGATTGGAAATATTTAATCCAATCCGCGTTGCTTCTCTTGCGGTTATTGGATAACCGTGTGAGGGATAGTCAGAATTTAAATGATTACTTATTCTGTCACACTCATTATCATCATCAATATGGTAGGACAATATCTCCTTACATATTTTTATAGAAAGAGAACTGGATCTGTCAAGAGCACCAATTACCAAAGGGTGTACATATTGGAATAAATCAGTGTAGGGATGTCCATGATGCTCCTTAGAATTCTCACCCCAAAGTCTAATAATCCTTTGAAGCTCATCTTGGCTTACTGTAACTCTTGAATTTTCTCGTTCATCAATTGGAGATAAATCGTGTGCGATTGAGGAATCTATTGCAGTAATGAAGGATAATGGTCCCATTGATATTTCATTAGCACCTAGGGCAATCATTGTAGCTGCTGAGGCACAGTTCAAGGGTACAAGAGCAGTAACATTTTCACTGTAAGTTCTTATTAGATTAACTATTCTAAGGGCCGCTTCCACATCACCACCATCAGATTTTATAAAAATTGATAGTTGCTCATTTTTTCCTATCTTTTTAAACACCTCATAAAGTGCTAATACGTCATTTTGGCACACGCTGCCTCTTCCAGATGTCCAATATACAATCATTTTATGTCCAAGCATTTCCTCAACTTTTGAAATGAGGCTTTGAGTATTTTTAAATAATACTGGTGGTTGTTTTATTTTCCTATCTTTTTCTATTGGTGACTTTTCAGCATTAATTTCATCTAACTTTTCATTTTTATAATTAGTTTCTTTCAATTCCATAGTTGTCTCCCTTTTTAATTTAATTTTGGTATCTTTTCATTATTATATTTTTTAAAAGAATTAATAATCACTAAACAAATATTCCTTAGCCCAATATATGTTAATTATATCATGTTATCCTATAAATATACTTTTGATTCAATAAAGAAAGTAATTTGTTTACATTAAGGCAGATATAGTGTATTATATTTATATCTCCTAGTGAGATTTAGAGAGTTGCTTGTCGTCGCCGGTATGCAACTCTCTTTTAATTTTTAATACACAATATAACTAAACACCGTAAATTTCATCTGAATAATACGGTGTTTTAATGCTTTATAGGATCTAAACATTTAGTACACGTAAAAATACATTAACTGGCGACTCTAATTTCACTCAATTGTAAATGATACTGTTGAGCTATCTTTATGTATTGATAATATTTTTTAACGAACTTACATATCTTCGTGTATTGGCTCACCTTCAATAAAGGTAGAAGTAAGTCCAAGTTTCTCGAAATAATCGCAAATTTTTGCACATGCAAACTTTTCTGTAGAATAATGAGTTCCTCCCAAAACATTAATATAACTTTTCTGTTCAAGGTTATGAACTTCTGAATAACTTTCATTATTTACTGAAATCCCTGTGATAAGAATATTAACATTATTTTCAATCATTTCAAAAACAGTTTCTTTATTATTCCCACCACCTGCTACAATAGCTATTTTTCTATCTTTTATATTATTATCTCCGTATAAATAAAGACTTGTACCATGACCCAATACTTCTGAAAACCTATTTTGCAACTCTTCCATGTTTTCGCACTTAGCTTTCCCAATTACACCAGCTAAACCACCCCGATATGTAGCAAAGGGCTTTTCAATTACTATATCTAACGCATCAGCTAAAGTTTTACTTGTTGAATACTCACTGAAATTGTCCAAGGGAACATGTAAATTATATATAGCTATTCTATTCTCTCTAAATTTATCTAATAAGGTTCTTTTCATCTGGTAGAATGTTTTTGGTGCTTTTCTAATATCCCAAATACAAGGGTGATGCACAAATAACATGGCATCTGTTGCCCCATCATCAATAATTTTTTGCATAACTTCTTCAGTTGGAAACACAGCAGAGTAAACACTATTAATTTCTTTTGCAAAATCACATACCAAGCCCATACTTCTTTCTTTGAAGTTAACACAAAGATAGTCTTCTACCTCTCCCATATAGCTTGACCAATCATCCTTCAATTCTTTATAGATAAAATCTTTTTCTAAATGATTGTACAATTCAATAGCGTTCATAAACTTCCTCTCCTTATATATATATTGCACTTAAAATTTTCTTAGGATTTCTCACTTAATAAGTATAATTATATCATACTCCGCTGTAAATTAATTACATCTAGGAATAAGCCATAAAATATTGATAAGTTTACAGTTGCTGTTCTGTTAGTACCTTAATATTATTCTTTTGAAGCACTTCTACAGCTTTATTAGCATCCTCAAACCTAAATACAGCAGGAGATTCACCAATTTTTCTACCTAAAAAAGCATACATATACTCTATTTCTATAGCTTCCTTATCTAAAACTTCAAGAACTGTAGAAAGACTTCCAGTTTCATCTGATATACTTACCGCTACCACATCTGTTAAACGCACAGTGAATCCATTTTCCTTTAAAATATTATGAGCTCCTTCTGTATCATTTACAATAAGTCTTAAAACTCCAAAATCCGTGGTGTCTGATATTACCAAAGCACTAATATCAATTTTTGCCACCGCTAATATTTTTGTAACCTCAGCGAGTCTACCTAATTTATTTTCAACGAATATTGATAGTTGTTTAATAAGCATCTTAATTCCTCCTTGATTTACAGAACCCTTCTATCGATAATTCTTTTAGCTTTCCCTTCACTTCTCTCTATGGTCTTTGGTTCAACTAACTTTAATTTTACACCTATTCCTAGAACAGACTCAATATTATGTTTAATTTTCTTTGTAATACTCTCAAGCTTTTTTATTTCGTCAGAGAAAAATACTTCATCAACCTCAACCCAAACTTCCAGGATATCTAAGTTATTTACTCTATCCACAAATAGTAAATAGTGAGGTTTTGTCTCTCCCATTTCCAGCAGTACACTTTCAATTTGAGTTGGAAATACATTTACACCTCTAATAATTAGCATATCATCACTTCTGCCAAGGCATTTTTCCATCCTCACAAGAGTTCTTCCACATTCACACTTTTCATCATGAAGTATTGACAAATCTCTAGTTCGGTATCTAAGAAGTGGTAAAGCCTCTTTTGTAATAGTAGTGAAAACTATTTCACCCTTACTACCACAGGTCAGTACTTCACCAGTATCAGGATTTATAGTTTCTGGTATAAAATGATCTTCATTAATATGAAGCCCATTTTGCATTTCACAGTCGTAGGAAACTCCAGGTCCTATTATTTCGCTAAGTCCGTAAATATCCATAGCTTTTATATTTAAACTTCTCTCAATCTCTTTTCTCATATTATCAGTCCAAGGCTCAGCACCAAATATACCAACCCTTAATTTAAGTTCTTCCCTTTTAACTCCCATTTCTTGCATTGCTTCAGCTAAGTATAAGGCATACGAAGGAGTACACGCTAGTACAGTACTACCAAAGTCTCGCATTATTTGAATTTGTTTTTTTGTATTTCCTCCTGAAATGGGTATTACCGCAGCCCCTACCTTTTCTGCTCCATAATGTAAGCCCATACCTCCAGTAAAAAGGCCATAGCCGTATGCTACTTGTACAAAATCCCCTCGATCCACCCCATAAGCTGCAAGGCATCTCGCTACCACCTCTGACCAGATTCTCAAATCCTTCCGCGTATAGCCTACTACCACTGGTTGCCCTGTTGTACCAGATGAGGCATGAAGCCTTACTACTTCGCTCATTGGAACTGCTGAAAGCCCATAGGGATAATTATCCCTCAAATCTTGTTTTGTAGTGAAAGGTAACTTTGATAGGTCATGAATATCCTTAATATCTCCTGGCTCTAATCCCAATTCATGCATTTTCTTTCTATAAAAAGGTACATTATGATAAACCCTTTCAACAGTATGCCTAAGTCGTTTACTTTGTAGGTCTCTCATTTCTTCACGGCTCATACACTCGTTTTTTTCATCCCATATCATTTTAATTCCCCCAATTTTTTATAGTATAGAGCTACTAGCTTTAATTCCATACCCCAATTCAAATGCGCTTAAATTAATCTCTAATAGCCTTTGCGGAACAATTTCACTTATTGCCTTTTCCCATTCCTCCTTAGCTATTGTTGTAGTTGATGCCAAAATCCCAATAAGCACTACATTAGTTGCTCTAACATTTCCAGCTTTACTTGCAAGTTGCACTGCATCTACACTGTATAACTTAATTGGCAACCTAGAAATCTCTGCTACTAAATTATCAGGATAGGAAGTAGAGCCGCTTATTACTGGCATCGGATCAATTCTTTGAGTACTTACAATCAACGTTCCATCCTTCTTTAACCAATCTAAATATCTTGCTCCCTCTAGCATTTCCAAAGCAAGAATTACATCTGCAGAGCCCTTTTCTACTATGGGTGAATATATTTTGTCCCCAAATTTAACATAAGTAACAACACTTCCGCCTCTTTGAGACATGCCATGAACTTCAGAAACTTTAACATCTAACCCAATATTCTGAGCAAGTTTTCCTAGTATTCTACTTGCAAGTAGAGCCCCTTGTCCTCCAACCGCAGCTATTAAAATATTCATCTTACTTCACCTCCAATAGCCCCAAATTTACATATTTTTGTACAAAGTTCACAGCCAACACAAAGAATATTATTAATTTGGGCTTTATTATCCCTAAAAACTATTGCTGGACATCCTATTTTAAAGCAAGCTTTGCATCCTTTACACAAGTCTCTATTAATTTTTAATTGTTTTTTAACTCTTTTTGCCCTTTTTAATAAAACACAAGGTCTTTTTGTTATTATCAGAGATGGCTCTTCAGCTTGAGTTTCTTCCTTAATGATTCTTTCAAGATTAACAATATCATAGGCATCTACTGTTTGAATCCTCTTAATTCCCACCGCTCTGCCTAAGGCTTCAAAGTCAAGGCTAAAGGTTGTATCACCCTTTAAGGTATAACCTGTAGCTGGGTTCTCTTGATGACCTGTCATTCCTGTTATTGAATTATCCAATATAATTACAGTTGTATTGCCTTTATTGTATACAACATCTATAAGACCAGTAATACCAGAATGTATAAAAGTTGAATCTCCTATTACAGCAACAGATTGCTTGGCGAAGTCCTTACCTCTTGCTTTCTCAAAGCCAAAAGCCATTCCTATGCTAGCTCCCATACAAATAGCTGTATCCATTGCATTTAAAGGAGGAAAAGCAGCTAAAGTATAACATCCTATATCCCCTGAAGCATGAATGCCTAATTTTTTAAGCACATAAAAGACTCCCCTATGATGACAGCCTGGACATAAAATTGGAGGTCTAACAGGAAGTTCCTTTGAAAAATTAAGTTCCACCCCTTGAATATTTTCATTTAATAAAGCCTTTCGAAGAATTCCTGGACTTAATTCACCAATAGTTGGAATCACCTCTTTACCTATTACCTTAAGTCCCCAGGACTTTATTTTTTCTTCGAATATAGGCTCTAATTCCTCAACAATGTAAACCTTTCCACACTTTGTGACAAATTCTGTTATCTTATTTTTTGGTAGAGGATAGGATAATCCAAGTTTTAAATAAGATGCATTAGGCATTACTTCTTTTGCATACTGATAAGCTATGCCACTGGTAATAATACCTATCTTTAAATCCTTGTACTCAACTGTATTTAACTCTGTGTACTCTGCAAATTCTTCTAGTTTTCTAAGTCTGTCTTCTACTATGATTCTCCGTTTCTTTGAAACTGCAGGAGCAACTATATATTTGTTTAAATTCTGATCATATTCCTTTAAGTCATAATTTTGCTTTTCACTTATCTCTACAATACTTTGAGAATGTGACACTCTTGTACTTAATCTAAGAATTACTGGTGTATCAAAAAATTCACTTATATCCATTGAAATTCTTACAAAATCTTTACATTCCGCACTGTCAGAAGGCTCTACAACAGGTATCTTACCTACCATACCAAAGTACCTTGTATCTTGTTCATTTTGAGAACTATGTTGACCTGGATCATCTGCAACTGCAATTACAAGTCCTGCATTTACACCAGGATATGAAATGGACATAAGAGGGTCTGCTGCGACATTTAACCCCACATGTTTCATAGCAACAAGAGTTCTTGCCCCAGCAATTGAAGCACCAATTCCAACTTCTAAGGCCACCTTTTCGTTTGGTGACCATTCTGCATTAATGTTTTCATATTTTGCAATACTTTCAATTATCTCTGTACTGGGTGTTCCTGGATAACCCGTAGCAACCGTCACGCCATATTCATAGGCTCCCCTTGCAACGGCTTCATTGCCTAATAATAGTTTTTTCATAAATTTAGCCCACCTTTGTAATATTCACTCCCCAATATTTATACAACTTCTCTGTATATTCTGTAACTCCTTCCTTAATTATCAATTATATGCATTAAAAACCTTTTTTATAATTATACATCAATTTTTCAGTTTATATCAATAAATATTTAACTTTAGAAACGTTTGCATGTTATGTAAGTTATTGATATGATTAAAGATACAGTAACTTAGGAATATTTAGTAGGGGGTAACTATGTTGCAATTGTTACCTACCAGTCTAAAACTGCTTCAATAAAGCAATATCTAACAAACAAGGATGGCGCATTAGATTTGACTGTATCTAAAGACTCTCCATTCATTGTATCGCTTCCTGCAAATCGCACAATTGCTTACACCTGGAATATTAAAAATAGTATTGATGATAAGGTAATTCAATTTGTAAATAGGTCTTGGATTGGAATACCCCTACCAAAATCAGAAGAGCATAAAGATGGTGCGGACTATGCTAGACAAAACTTTTATTTTAAGCCTATAAAAGCCAGTAATCAGAAAATAGTAATGAGATACGAACATAAAACCATGGAAAACAATGAATTCTTTGAAATAACTTTTAATATTAAAATTGAGTAATAATTGTACTGGATTGAAAAACTTAATTTATTCAAAAAAACACTGGCATTTTTAGCCAGTGTTTTTTTCTTTTAGTCTCTCATTTAAGGTTGACAATAACCCCGTCCCCTTATAATCACAAAGGTACAGCTTAGGATTGCACCAAACATTATCACGAAGCTTCCTAATACAGTGAAGATTATCTT
>JACMJL010000324.1 GCA_014380625.1 Clostridiaceae bacterium | reverse complement strand
TGGTTGCTTTTGATTTTACAAAAAAAGATAGCTTTAAGAAAGCCCTTGAAAATGTAGATAGGGTATTTCTTATGAGACCTCCTCATCTAGGAAAACCTGAGGATTTGTATCCTTTCATAAATGCAATGGAAGCTCATAATATTAAGCTTGTTTCATTTTTGTCATTAATGGGGGTTGAAAACAACACCATACCACCTCACTATAAGATTGAGAAGTATATTGAAAAGTTAGGTATTCCCTATGCTCACATTAGACCAGGATTCTTTATGCAGAATTTATCTGGAATCCATTCTGTTGAAATTAGAGAAAAGGATGAGATATTTGTGCCAGCAGGGAAGAGTAAAACAAGTTTTATAGATGCTGCAGATATAGGACTTTCTATAGCTACTTTACTTAATAATTCTGAAAAGTTCAAAAACACAGCTCATACAATTACTGGAGCAGAGTCTCTTGACTATTACCAGGTAGCAGAAATCCTAAGTAAGGTTACTAAAAGAAAAATCACTTATTCTAAACCTGGTTATTTAAAATATAGAAGGTACTATATTAAGAATAGGGGACTTGAGAAAGGCTATGTTAATGTTACAGTAGCACTTTATTTTATGACAAGAATGGGTACAGCTAAAAAGGTGACAGGTGAGTTCTATGATTTAACTGGTAGAACCCCCCGTTCCTTTGAAGATTTTGCAAAAGAAAATATTAAATATTTTAGCTAATAAATAAAACGTAAAAGCATCATAGAAAGTATGCCTACTACAACTGTAATTAATAAGTTTTTAGTCTTTACAGCAACTATAAAAGTAGGCAGCGCTGCTATTAATTTAATGACATTATCAAAAACAAAAACTTTATGATTTGTTATTAATAATTCCTGTGCAAGTAATGCAGACATAACGGCTACTGGAATCTGGTTTAGCCATTTTTCACCCCATTCTGGAATTTCAACCTTGCTTAAAAACATGAGGGGCAGAACTCTAGGTATAAAGGTGACTAAAGCAGAGCCTAGAATGACGAATAAAATATAGGATCTTACTTGCATCTTTTCACCACCATTCCTACTGTCGCAGCTAAAATTGTAGCTATAATAACACTTATATTTCCAGGGGAAAAGTAATTAGCAATCAATACAGTTGCCACAGAACTGATTATAATAATAATCTCCTTAATGATTTCTGAGCTTTCAGCAATTTGAAGAATTAAAAGCCCAATAAACATTGCTGGAAGAGCAAAATCTAGTCCGAAGGCCGTAGGATTTGGAATCCAGGAACCCAGCAAACCACCAATAATAGTAGCTAGAATCCAATTAAGATGAGCAGTAATATTTAATCCAAGCATCCATTTATAACTGATACTATTATATTTATTTCCATGTTTTATAGAAACACCAAAGGTTTCATCTGTTAATTCGGAACCAACTATTATATTTTTAAAGTGTGGGAGAGTTTTAAAATAAGGAGATATTGCTGCACTGAGTAATAAGTGCCTTAGATTAACAAAAAATACAGTAAATATTATAGTAGTTACAGGTGCCGCAGCCATTATCATTCCTGCAGAGATAAATTGAGCCGATCCAGCATAAAGGAGTAAACTCATAAGGGTAATTTCAGCAATACTTAAGCCAGCAGTTTTCTCAACAACTCCAGCGGCAAATCCAATGCTCAGATATCCAAGAAGTGTTGGTATGCAGTCTTTTATTCCTTCCCAAAAGGTAGAGCAATCCTCAGTAAAATAAATTTCATCTATATTTGTCTCAAGACATTGATTTTTCAAATCATATCCCCCCTATATAATAGTAGCAATGTAAAAGTGTCTTTTAATCCTAAAGAAATGGATTGATGGTTGTATAAAGAGATGCCTTTGAACTACGAGAAATATTTGAACATTTCTTTATTGCTTTGATTAATCTTTTTACTCCTTCAGTAATATCTTTTTCTGAAGGATAGGAGAAATTCAAACGTATATAGGATTCACCGATAACACCGTTTGGATAGAACACATCACCGGGCATTATTAGGATACCATATGAGGATGCATTTTCTATAAGTTCTGACAATCTTAAGGTGTCTGGTAACTTGCACCACAGAAAATATCCTCCTTGAGGAACCTGGAGTTTTAATCCTTGAATTTTACTCTGCGACAGCAGAGCTACCATTAAGTCACATTTTTTCTTGTACTTGTTTTTAATAAAGTCTAGATGAGTTTTGTAGTAACCCGAATTAATGAATTCACTTACAAAATATTGTGCCTGAGTATTTGTTTGTATATCTGAAAGTTGCTTAAAGCCTGTAATGCGGTTTAGTACACTTTCATTGCCAGCAATAAAACCCACTCTTAGGCTAAAGGATAAGGTTTTGGAAAAGGAACTTAAATACACTACGTAATCATGTGTATCCAGTGCTTTTAAAGTGGGTAAATGTTCACCTTCAAAACGAATTTCGCTGTAAGGATCGTCCTCTAATATTGGAATTTGATAATAATAGGCAAGTTTTAAAAGTTCCTTTCTCTTTTGAAGGCTCATTGTTATTCCTGTTGGATTGTGAAAAGTCGGTTGACAATATATGAACTTTGGTCTGTATTTCAATAAACAAGTTTCTAGAATATTAAGATCCATACCGGTTTCATCTATAGGAATGCCTATAATTCTGGCTCCGTACGCCTCAAAGGTTTGAATTGCTCCAGTAAAAGTTGGTTCTTCAACTATAACAATATCACCGGGTTCTATGAAAAGTTTTCCCCAGAAATCGATTCCCTGCTGAGAACCTGTAGTTATAATAAGTTGTTTTAAAGTTACAATAATGTCTTTTGCGTTAAGAAGACCTTTAATAGCAGTTTTCAGTTCCGAACTTCCTTCTACCCCTACAGGCATAAATAACTTTTCTTTATATTTTTTTAACATATCAACCTGCAATTCTCCAAACTTTTCCATAGGATAAGAGTCTTCAGAGGGTATTCCTGATGCAAAAGATATGATTTTATCTTTTTCAAATATAGAAAGCATATTAGTTATAGTTTGTTCATTGTTTCTCTTAAAAAGTCTGCTTTCCAGTTGATTCCATCTTAAGGGAGGGATGTATGTTTTCTCCGCGGACTTGTCTTTTGAAAGCTGAGCAAGAATAACTGTACCCTTACCAACATAAGATTCTACAAAACCTTCAGCTTTAAGATCAGAATAAGCTTTAACAATCGTACTTCTATTTAATTTTAAATCCGCTGATAAGGTTCTTTCTGAAGGAAGATTAAAATCTGCAGGGAGAGCCCCTGATATAATCATATTTTTTATTTGATTTTTAACTTGAAGATATAGTGGAGTTTTACTAACTCGATTAATTTCTATATGCATATTATCACCCTTTTCAAAATGGTACCATCTAATAGTATTATCACATAAAAATTCCATTAATAAAACATCCATTTACTATAAATTGGAACCATCCAATTTGTGTAGTGGTATTTTTTTATTTTTTGGAAATCAGTAAATGTTAATTAAGGTGTTAGGGTGATTATTAATAGGTTTAAGTCTGTGTTAAAAAAATATGTTGGTGATTAAAAAAATATATTTTTGTCAATAATTTAGATGATTTTAAGTGGATGGAGGTTTTAAAATGGAACTTTTCGACAAGGTAGCAAACATATTAGAAGTTTTTAAAACAAATAGATCTTCAAATGGGCTAATTTGTGCGCATTGTCAAAGTCATGATGTGATTCGTTATGGTACTTATAATAAAAAACAGCGTTATAAATGCAAGATTTGTAAAAAAACCTTTACTGATTTCACAAATAGTCCACTGAATATGTGCCACTTTCCAAATAAATGGCCAGAGTTCGTAAAATGTACTATTAAGGGTCTTTCTTTAAGGGAATCAGCTAGGTTACTTAAGGTTTCATATGTCACACTTTTTTATTGGAGGCATAAACTCCTCATTGCATTAAAAAATATTAAAAATACTGAGTTTATAGGATTAGTTGAAGTGGCAGATATATTTTTACCCTATTCCCTCAAGGGGCAAAAAGGCATTGATAATAGAGAATCTCGAAAATGTGGTAGAAAGTATAAGTATTTATTAGGGGAAAAGGTATGTGTATTAACCGCTACTGATGAATCTAAAAATATAGCTTCTAGAGCAACTTTAAATCTAGGCTTTAACAAAAGGTGTGTAAATGATGCTATTGGGCATCTAGTAACTGAAAAGAACACTTTATTATTTAGCCAGAAACCTGCTTACTCTTCATTTTGCAGGGATAAGAAAATATCCTTTTATCATAGTTCAAACAAAGGATGTAATATTAATTCAGGTAGGAATTATTTGAATAATTTTTTGAATTGGATGCTAAGATTCAAAGGGATCGCTAGTAAATATACAAATAATTACTTATCATGGTATAAGTTTAATAGTAAAATAAATTTTGATGACACATTTACTGGGGTAATTAAACTAATTAATGCAATGAGTTGTGAGTATATAAGTGAAATAAATTCATCCATTAGTAAGCAAAAATTGCAGACCGCATAGATTCAATTTATCATAAATTTAACAACACAGTTATTAAACACAGTCTAACGACTTCCTAATATTAGTAAGGTAAAAATTGACTAAAGCAATTATTAATATTGAATATATTTGAAAAATTGTTAATAATATGGTTCTATATGAAGGGTTTGAGTGGTAGTATAGTAATGAACCTGCAAAATATAAAATAAAATTTAAGGGTGAGAAAGGGGAATTATATTGTTAAAATCAAAAATCCTAGCAGTATTAATGTCAGGCGTTATATCCTTAAGCACAATTACAAACTTAAATGTAAAAAACTATACCGTGAATCCATTATCAAACATTAAGGAAGTTATACCTGACTATGAGAATGACGGAGATTTAGCTATAGCTAACGATGAAAAAATACTTGAAATGCTAAAGAAAAATGGGACTATTTCAAAAACAGCAACACCTGCAGAAGCTGATAAAGTGGTTAAGGAGTACTTAAAACAAAAGAAAAAAACTAGCACAATTAACCCATCAAAACTTGATACTAAGTCACTTCAAGGGTTAAAGGAGTTTGGTAAGGAGGCAACTAAAAAAGGATTATTGAAAAAAAATACGGATATTAAAAAGAAAAAAAATGATCCTCAAACATCTTGGGATGGAAGTGTAACAAAAGATAAAGCTGTAGTGCTTCTAATTGAGTTTCCAGATTTACTTCACAATAATTTAACTAATAGTGATACCGCAATGTACTACAAAGATTTTAATACCTCACATTTTCAAGATATGATATTTGGAAAAAATGGATATGCTGGACCTAATGGTGAAAAATTTGTTTCGCTAAAACAGTATTATGATCAACAGTCAGGAAAAAGTTATGATATCCAAGGCCAAGTGCTTGGTTGGTACAAAGCTAGCCAACCCGCAGCCTATTATGGGGCTGATAGTGCAACCAGTAATAATATAAAAATTAGAGATCTTATCAAAGAAGCATTAATTGCTTCCACAAAAGATGTTAATCTTAAAGATTATGATTTGAAGGACCCTTATGATTTAGATGGAGATGGAGATATTAACGAGCCAGATGGAATCATCGATCATCTTATGGTTATTCATTCAGGAATGGGACAAGAAGCAGGCGGCGGTTCAATAGGAACTAATGCAATATGGTCCCATAGTTCTAAAGTTTATAGCATAGTTGATGGAGCAGCTGTTCCCTTTGATATACCAGAAGCAGATGTTGCAGCATATTCTTATACTGTAATGCCTGAAGATGGAGGCGCAGGTGTATTTATACATGAATTTGGTCATGATTTAGGACTCCCAGATGAATATGATACACAATATTCAGGTCTTGGTGAACCTATAGAATACTGGTCAATAATGTCAAGTGGTAGCTGGGCAGGAACTATACCCGGAACTGAACCAGTAGGATTTAGTCCTTATGCAAAACAGTACTTTCAGAAAACTTATGGTGGTAACTGGCTTCACGGGAATACTGTAGACTTATCAGCATTAAACAGCAAAGGTAAAGAGTATACTCTTGATGCAGCAAGTATAAAAGCAAGCAACAATGATGTAGTTAAAGTTACGCTTCCTCAAAAGAAAACTGTAATAACCACACCTATTAGTGGCAAGTATTCCTACTTTAGTGGTAAAGGCAATAATTTAAATAATAATATGTCAACGTCTATAGATCTAACAAATACAACGACTGCAGACTTCACTTTTAAGGCTTGGTACGATATTGAACAAGATTGGGACTATGGATCAATTTTGGTACAGGTAGAGGGGGAAAATGCTTGGACAAGCATTCCGGGAAACATAACAACAACTTCTGATCCAAATGAACAAAACCCTGGAAATGGTATTACTGGAACTTCTACTGGATGGGTTGATGCTAGCTTCAGTCTTAACCAATATATAGGTAAAAAAATTCAATTAAAGATTAACTATTGGACCGATGTTGCAGCAGAACAAGCTGGTTTATATGTAGACGATGTAACAATTAAATGTGATGGAATAGTAACATTACTTGATAATGCTGAGGGTACCTTAAAGTTTGTAATGGGGGGATTTAGTATAAGTGATGGTATAAAACTTACAGATCAATATTATTTCCTTGAGCTTAGGAATCATTCAGGTATTGATGCAGGATTAGGTCATATTAAACGTGGATTAAGCCTTATGTCCTATGAATCAGGTCTATTAATATGGTATGCTGATGAATTATATTCAGATAACTGGACAGGAATTCATCCAGGCTTTGGTTTTTTAAGTATTGTAGATGCTGATCAAAAGGTATTAAAATGGAGTGATGGCACAGTAGCTAATTCCAGATATCAAATGCATGATGCATCCTTTAGCACAAACAAAGATAAAAGGATGTTTATTGATTATAGCAACCTAGCTACACCAATCACCTTAACAGATAAAGATATATCAAAAAACCCAACCTTTGATGATGGAAAGACTTATATTACTAAAGAGATTCCAGATGTAGGTGTTATTTTACCTAAATACGGTTTGAAAATCAACGTATTTGATGAAACTTGTGATGGTAGCAAAGCACGTATAACAGTTAAACTTAAATAATAATTCTAAACCTAAAAG
>JACMJL010000323.1 GCA_014380625.1 Clostridiaceae bacterium | reverse complement strand
TCATGACTTTTAAAACCGAAAGTGGCGATAGTGCGACACGTTGCTAATTGAAAAGTCAAATGATAGGGTAACGCCTTGACGGGCTTTCTCTGATACTCCGAATAGCGAACCAGAGGTGGTCGAGTGTACAATAGGCCGGGAGTCCATAAAATACTCATGGTAAGAATGTTCCACAGAAACTGACGAAATTCTGAATGTACGGGTCTATACACTTAGGAAACAGAAATGTTTTTCATACCGAAGCTGTATGGTTTGTGAGGGTGAGTAAGAATTATCGCTATTAAAATCCTTATACTGTTAAAGGCAGTATTAAGCAAACAGGCTCACAGGAATTACCTAAAAGTATATGTAAGGATAAAAGTCATCGGAACGTGGTAAGCGTCAAACATGGAGAAACTTAAATTCTATGAAGTGGTGATCAGGAAAGGGTTAAACTATAACTTATCTTATTTGACGTTAAGTAGTGGCACAGTACCTATGAAACTGCTCAGAAAGCATATATTGCAGTTAAAGATTGGTTAAAGAAAAGACTCGATTTAGATATTAGCCCAGAAAAATCAAAGGTAATTAATATAAGTAAGAATTATTCTAGTTTCTTAGGATTTAAACTGAAAATTATTAAAAAAGGCAATAAAAAAAGCCCAACTAATAAAACTGCATCCTAAGATACATCATGGAAAATCCCTTACACGGTGAAACCACAGAATACAATGACAACAGAGTATCATTATACGTAGGACAAAATGGTAAATGTAGTATAACAGGAGAACAGCTACAAATTAGTAACATGGAGACCCACCATAAAGTATCGAGAAAGGATGGTGGAAAGGATGAATACAAAAACCTAACACTTATCATCTTAGATATCCATAAATTAATTCATGCTGTAACCGAAGAAGTTGTACAAAAGTACATGAATAAGGTTAGAAAATTCATTGACGCCAAGAATCTAATAAAATTAAATAAACTTCGTAATTTGGTTGGAAATTGTGAATTGTATATAGATTAAAAGAAAAATATGAGTTGACAGAATTAATTTCTTAATTTCAAAAATTATTTATAAAATAACTTCTAAAAATTAGAAAGATAGGATATAATAATTACGAACAGATGTTCTTTGTAAAAATGTGGATGTAAGTGGAAGGAGGAGATGAGGAATCTAGACATGGTATAGTTTTGACCAAATCAATTCCTGCTAAGAAGTATAACATCCAAACAGGAGAAACTTTACATAATGCAAGAATAAAGTGTCCTGATTTAGTAATTGTACCACCTAGGTACTGGCTGTATATGCAATGTAGTTCTGCCATGCATAAGATATTTTTAGAATACACTCCAAATATTCAAAGGTTCTCAGTAGATGAAAGTTTCTTAAATTTTTCTGATATGGAGAATTTGTATCCGGATTATATGGATCTTGCAGAGACTCTAAAAGAAAGAATTAAGAAAGAGCTTGGATTTACAGTAAACATCGGAATATCAAACAATAAATTACTTGCTAAGGTAGCTTGAGATTTTAAGAAACCAGACAGAATACATACTCTATTTCCTAATGAAATAAAAGAGAAAATGTGGCCATAACCGATTGAAGATCTATTTATGGCGGGTAGAGCTACAGCTCCCAAGTTACATAATTTTAATATTAATACTATAGGGGACTTAGTAGATTACAATTCAGGTTTAAGTTTAATGTGTGGAGGTATTGGCGAGGACGATTATCCTTTAATGAGTGCTATGTTATAAGGACGGTGAAAGAATATGAAAGTTTTAGCTTTACCTGTGGAGATGGTCTCGTATACTGACAAGCAAGGCTCCATAAAGCCTGTAAGGTTTAGAATGCAGGTAGATGATGAACCTATGCAAGTTATAAAAATAGATAAAGTTATAGTAAAAGAGACTGAGAAATTTGCAGGTAACATTATGATTGTTTATAAGTGCCAAAGTTTAATTGACAACGTTATAAAGCTATTTGAAATCAAGTATGAAGTCAACACCCAAAAATGGATTTTGTTCAAAATTTAATGCATGATCAAGTAGAAAGTAATTCGTAATCAGTAGGTCGGGAGTTTTTTGTTTAAAACCTGTACTACTATAATTTAATGTGATAGAATTGTGATAGTTTATTGGTGTTTACTAGTGCTAATAAACACCAAAACATAATGTAATCTATGCGAAGATATAATAAGAAAACGTTGATATATAAGGAGTTAGCAAATAGTACTAAAAGTTAAAAGAAGGAATAAGTAAATGGAGTTTATTGAGATAATTAAGGCAATTATTCTTGGTATTGTTGAGGGTATCACTGAGTGGTTACCTATTAGCAGTACTGGGCACATGATTTTAGTTAATGAGTTTTTACAGCTTAATATGAGTGAATCGTTTAGGGAAATGTTCTTTGTTGTCATTCAGCTTGGAGCAATAATGGCTGTTGTGGTTTTGTATTGGAAAATGCTAATTCCTTTTTCCTTTAAAGAAAAGTTAACTATAAAAAATGATACCATGTTGCTGTGGTTAAAAATTCTTATTGCCTGTGTACCAGCGGCAATCATTGGGCTATTGTTTGATGATAAAATTGATACACTTTTTTATAACTACCAGACTGTTGCAGTCACCTTAATTCTTTATGGTATTCTGTTTATTCTTATCGAGAAAAGAAATGTAAATAAGAGGCCTAAGATTAATGAATTATCACAAATTTCTTATAAAACTGCAATACTGATAGGTGTATTTCAAGTAATAGCATTAATTCCGGGTACATCTCGATCAGGAGCAACCATACTCGGCGCAATACTAATAGGGACCTCAAGAACTGTTGCAGCAGAGTTTACATTTTTCTTGGCTATTCCAGTTATGTTTGGGGCCAGCCTATTAAAAATTCTTAAATTTGGTTTGATATTTACAAATACTGAACTTATTATTTTATTCACAGGGATGATAGTGGCTTTTTCAGTGTCAATATTGGCCATTAAATTTCTTATGGTTTATATCAAAAAGCACGATTTCAAAGCATTTGGTTGGTATAGAATTTTAGTTGGAATTATAGTGATTTTTTATTTCTGGATTATAGTTTAGAATAGCAAAAACTTAAAGGCAAGGATTTTAGCTTTCTTAATACTAGCGTTATTTAGATTGATTATATAATTTATTTAATTGTAAAATGCTACCTATACCAACAATAATATCACCTGGTACAATAATATCATCTGCTGCCGGAGAAACATTAATGTCCTTGTTTCCTTTTATAGCAATTACATTAATGCCATATTCGGCTCTAATATTTAATTCACTTAGTGTCTTATGGTGCCATTTTTTTGGACTAACAATCTCACCTATACTATGATTAGGAGATAATTCTATGTAATCAAATATATTTGAGGATATTAAATTATTAGCAACTCTTACACCCATATCTCGTTCTGGGAAAACGACTCTATCAGCACCTGTTTTGTACAAAACCTTAGCTTGTAGATCGGTGGTTGCCTTAGCAATTATGTATTTTACTCCTAATTCCTTAACTAACAGTGTAGCCATAATACTAGATTGAATATTAGTCCCTATAGCAATAATAGCCACATCAAAATTGCTAATGCCAAGGGCTCTTAAGCTATTTTCATCATTTGCATCTGCTTGAACTGCATGAGTGACCTTATCAGAAATGTATTGAACTGCATCTTCATCGGTATCAATTGCTAACACATCATTTCCTAAAGAATATAATGTTTCAGCAACAGAGGTTCCAAATCTTCCTAGACCTATAACAATAAATTGGTTTTTAATCATCAACTCTACCCCTATCCAATTAAAATTTTATCTTCTGGATATCTTATATTTCCAGATTTAGCATTTTTTCTTTTAGCTAATGCAAATATTATAGTAAGTGGGCCTAATCTCCCAATATACATGGTGAGGCATATTAATATTTTTCCGGAAAAGGTTAATTTTGTTGTTAGCCCTAAGGTTAAACCAACTGTAGCAAAGGCTGATGTAGCTTCATATAAGAAGTATTCAAGTGGAATGTTTGGCTGCTCAGTAATAGATAATATCATGGTAACTGAAATAACAAGGACCAGGGAAATAGTAGTTATTGCAAAGGCTTTGTAGACGATTTCTTTGTTTATACGCTTTTGAAATATTTCGGTATCCTCATGTCCTCTAACAACAGAGACTACAGTCATAAAAAGTACAACTGCAGTAGCAGTTTTTATTCCACCAGC
>JACMJL010000322.1 GCA_014380625.1 Clostridiaceae bacterium | reverse complement strand
TTCTTGAACTCTGTATTGTTTTCCTCCAGTAACTACTACTGCATACATAAAAACACCTCCTCATACCAGTCTCGCCATAACGGGTAGATTAAAATAAACTCTTAATCATTTAATAACCCTACCTGTGCGGTCTACAAATGACATTTTAACATATATTATTTTAATTGTAAAGTAAATTTATGGTTGAATTAAAGATTTTTTAGCATACTAACTTTTCTGTGTTAATTATCCATTGAAATTTCTCCATATATTTTATAATTAAATACATTAGAAATTTGATTTGCAAATAAGAGAGGTTCAATTTTAAAGTATTCAATATGTTTTTGAAAATCAATATATATGTTTTTATCTAATGCCTCTATATCCTTTGCAAAGGATATCACATCTGACATAACATCTTCTTTATATATCTCATTCATTTTAATATAAATATGTTTAATATTTTGTTCTTCATCAATTCTTAAAATTGAATTTCTAATTAAAAACAGTAAATATGACAATTTAAATCTTACACCATTACCATTACAGTGAGTGCAAGGTTCCTCCATATTTTTACTTATTGACTTTCCTCTTCTTTGTCTAGCTATTTGAACAAGATTAAGTTCTGTAAATGGATATATAACAGTTTTATTTTTATCATCAATAAATCCATTATTCAATTCATTTAATATTTTAGCTTGATCGTCTTTTTTGCTAACATCAATAAAATCAATTAATACTATACCACTCAAATTTCGAAGTCTAATCTGTCTACATATTTCCTTAGCTGCTTCCATATCAGTATTAAAGGCAACTTTATCCATGGAGTCTCCTTTTGTATTGCTACCTGAGTTTACATCGATGACATACATAGCCTCGGTCTTATCTATAATAAGATATCCACCACATTTTAGATAGACTTTATTGTTTCTTAAGCCCAGTATCTCTTTTTCTATACCGTAGTAATCAAAAAGATTTCGCTTTCCATTATGAAATTCAATTTTAGCTAATACCTCGACTCTATTTTTAATAAACTCACTTATATAGTTAAAATCATCTTCTGTATCTGTAAAAATTTTAGTGGTACTACTATTCAATGTATCCCTAAGTATTCTATCCAAAACACCCTCATCACTAAATAAAATCCCAGGTTTTATGGAATAAGTGCCCTTTTGTAGAATTCCCTTATAGATATCAAAAAGTTTCTCCATTTCAGCCTTTAGTTCCTCTATAGTAGCGCCTAAAGCTCTTGTTCTTATTGTAAACCCAACTTCAGGATTCTTCTGGAGGTTTTCTAAAACTAATCTTTTAAAGTCTACATCTTCTATTTTTTTTGAAAAGTTTATTCCCTTATTTAAAGTTTCTAAAACGCAGTAGCTTCCAGGAACACTAATAGCTTTTGTTACCTTAGGACCTTTGGAACCAATATCTTCTTTTAATATCTCAACTAAAACTTCGTCACCTTTTTTAACATCTGTATTTTTAAACTTTCTATCTAAATACATATAACAATTTTTAGAATATCCTATATCGATAAAAGCACATTTAATAGCAGGTATAATATTTTTTACTATACCCTTATAGATTTGTCCCGGATAGGGATTATCACTTTCTTCCTCTATAAAACATTCCTTTAAACAACCATTTTCTTTAACTGCTATCCGAAGTAACTCTCTTTGTCTTTCTATATAAATTTCATTCATCTGATCACCAACTTTTTTTCATTATATTATTGTTTACTAGATATTTCAGTTATATGTCTAAGGAAGTATGTCTTCAATTTACAAATCCTGCAGTATGAAATTAGATGTTAGTGGATTACTCGCAGCACATCAAATATCATACCGCAGGAAATAATAATTTAATGAAATATCTTAGAACCAATTTAACTGATAAAGCCTATATAGAGGATATCTATTATTATTCTTATAAGCATACATCTCTATTCTCTTAATATCTATAAAAGCATCTTTATTAACCTGAGTTGTGTGTAGGTTAACAAGTTCTGCTAGTAGTTGTGCTGATAAATTTTCTTTACTTCCGCAGGAAATAGTAGCGCCTATTAATAGAACATCTTCAAATATTGAATAATGAAAATCCTTAACCATAGGCTTTATATTAACTTCCTTTTCTCCACTTTTGCTTTTCTTAACAATAGGCCACTCTTCTTTTGCTAAAAGTGCTTCTACCTCTTCTTTAAGACTTTCATTCTCAGAATATTTTATTCGTATTTCATACTCTGCTTCCTCAACTGCTGCCATAGCTTGAGGAGGGTTCTTAACATTTTCTCGTTCCTCTACAAACACTGCCTCATGTATTTTTATTCCACTAGGAAGGTTGGAGTTTAAGGTATCCTTAATAAATTCTTCTTCTAATTGTTCTGTGAACTCTATATCTAGGTATTCCCCAACTGAATACATTCCTACAGAAAGTGGCTGACCAATGGATATTGCCATATGGGGATTAAACCCTTTAGAATATTTAATTGGTAACCCGGATCTTTTAACAATCCTTTGAATAGTTTTTGCAAGATCTAAGTGAGATACAAATTTTATATCACTTTCTTTACTAAATTTTATTGAGTAACGCACCTTCAAAACACTTCCCTTCTGCATAATTTATTCCACAATTTTTACAACCGTCTCTGCAGTCAGGAGTTAAGATTGCTTCCTTAGCTTTTTCATTTTCTTTAATTAAGAAATCCTTTGATACTCCAATTTCAATGAAATCCCAAGGAAGTATCTCATCATAACCTCTATCCCTATATACATAGAAATCTGTGTCAACCTTACATTCTTCTATAGCATCTTTCCAGATATCATAGCTAAAGTGTTCTCCCCAACCATCAAATTTTGCTCCTTTTTCAAATGCAGTTACAAGCACATCACACATTCTTCTGTCGCCTCTGGCAAAGATTGCTTCCATATAACTAACTATAGATTCATGCCAATTATAATTAATTGCTCTGCTCTTAATTGCATTCCTTACAGCATATATTTTTTCTTTAACATTTTCTTTGCTGTCCATAGCTGCCCATTGGAAAGGAGTAAAAGGTTTTGGAACAAAAATCGCGGTACTTACAGTAACTCTTAAACCTTTTTTTCTGACACCTTTTGGAATATTATAATATTCATTTACAACTTTTTCACCAAGATCAGCTATTCCTAACACATCTTCAATGGTTTCATAAGGAAGACCAAGCATAAAGTAAAGCTTAATTGTTGACCAGCCTGCTTCAAAAGCACTTCTAGCGGAATCAATCAAGTTTTCTTCCGTAACTCCCTTATTAATAACATCTCTCATTCTTTGACTTCCTGCTTCAGGGGCAAAGGTAAGACCTGTTTTCCTTACTTTCTGAATCTCTTTAATTAAATCAACAGAAAAAGAATCTATTCTTAAAGAAGGTAGTGATATTCCCACCTTATTATTGCCATGTTTCTCAACCATCATATTAATTAAATTTTGTATATCTGAATAGTCGCAAATGCTAAGTGAACTTAAGGAAACTTCGTTGTATCCTGTACTCTTTATAAGCTCATCTGCTTGCTTCAAAAGCTTTTTGGTACCCTTTTCCCTAACAGGTCTATAAACCATACCAGCTTGACAAAAACGACAACCTCTGGTACATCCTCTAAAGGTTTCTAGAATGACTCTATCATGAACTATTTCTGTATAAGGAACTACTAGTTTATCTGGAAACTCTACTTCGCTAAAATTAGTAACAATTCTCTTTTTAACTTTACTTGGAACATCATCATACTTTGGATAAAACTCTTTTATAGTTCCATCCTCCTTATAAGAAACTTCATAAAGAGAAGGTACATAAATCCCCTGTATAGAGGCTGCTTTTCTTAAAAACGCAGTTTTTCCTAACTTTTTTGTCTCCTTATATAAATCCATTAACTCATTTATAATTTCTTCCCCTTCTCCTAGCACAAATAAATCCGCTATATCGTATAAAGGTTCAGGGTTGTATGCACAGGGACCTCCAAACATTACAATAGGATCTTCCTCACTTCTTAGGGATGCCCTTACCTTAATGTCTGACATTTGAAGCATATTTAAAATATTGGTATAACTCATTTCATATTGTAAAGTAAATCCTAAAAAGTTGAACTCCTTTATTGAATCCTTACTTTCTAGTGCATAGAGAGGTATTTGATTTTCTCTCATTAATTTTTCCATATCAGGCCAAGGGGTAAATACCCTTTCACAAAAGGTATCTTCTCTCTTATTCAATACATGGTACAATATTTTCATTCCAAGATGAGACATTCCAACTTCATAAACATCTGGAAAACAAAATGCATATCTTATATCTACCTTATTTTTATCTTTATTGCACGAATTCAATTCGCCACCAATATATCTAGCAGGTTTTTCAACCTTGAACAATATATCATCAGTTATTCTGTTCATTTAATCACTCCTCCTAGGCATCTGAAATAAAATAGACTAGTCTAAGACGCCTTACGTATTCAACTTAATATTTTATCATACTTGTTACAAAAATCATATAAATATTGTCGCAGAAAAATTTTTACATATTTATGAATTCCTCAATAGAAATATTCCCATAAGCTTTTAATGCTTCAATTATTTCTTGTTCATATACTATGTCTACCACCTCAATCTCTTCATTTAATACTGTGAAAATATTGTATCTTCCCTTTTCCACTAATCCCATAGCATAAAGAAGACTCATTTTATAGAATATTGAAATACTTCTATTTTCAATATATCCCCTGCTAATAATTTTATATTTCTTTTTAATAATATCACCCATAATTACATATACAATCCTTTCCTTCTCTTTATAAGCGCAATATATTATAAACAAGGCTATTATACACAAATTGATATTAATATTCCCTCTACAAAATAAAATCAAATTATAAAAAACTAAAGCATATCCAATAAAAAAGCTAACATATATTGTTAATACATTAGCTCTTTTATAAATAGTCTTTTTTG
>JACMJL010000321.1 GCA_014380625.1 Clostridiaceae bacterium | reverse complement strand
TGTACAAAGCAATGAAGGCTTGTGGCTTCTTGAGAAATAATAATAAGTAAGACATGCGAGATTTATAGGCGAGAGTCTATATCCTAGTAGTTTAAAGCTCTCATAGAGAGATTAAAAACCCTGTGATACTACCATTCTATTTTACGAATAGAGTGCTGAAATCCGTTTTGTTACGATTTTAAGTAGCAGGTTATAAAGTGGAAGTTGTTAACAAGATAATAAATATACTAGAAGTTTTTAGGATAAATAGAACTTTAAATGGGTTAATTTGTGCACATTGTGAAAGTCAAAATGTAATTCATTATGGAACCTATAATAAGAAACAGAGGTACAAATGCAAAACTTGTAAAAAAACCTTTACAGACTTTACAAATAGTCCGCTAAATATGTGCCACTTCCCAGATAAATGGCCTGAATTCATAAAATGCACCATTAAAGGTCTTTCATTAAGGGAATCAGCTAGGTTACTTAAAGTTTCACATGTTACACTTTTTTACTGGAGGCATAAGTTTCTTATTGCGTTGAAAACTATTAAAAATACAGAATTTATAGGGTCAGTAGAACTGGCTGATATATTTTTGGCCTATTCTTCATTTTGTAAGGAAAAGAAAATAGTTTATAATCATACCAAAATAAAAGGTTATAATATCAATTCAGGTAGAAATTATTTGAATAATTTCTTAAATTGGATGCGTCGGTTTAAAGGGATTGCTAGCAAGTATACAAATAACTACTTGTCTTGGTTTAAATTTGTAAATAGAATAAATTTTGATGGAACAACCAAAGGTATAATAAAACTCATAAAAATTATGAGTTCCCAGTATATTTATGAAATAAATTTATCGATTAGGAAACAGAGATTAGACGTATCCTAGTAATAATTTATTGAATATTATTAAGGCGATATATGCTTTGACACAGTTTTAACAACACATTTATTAAACATAATCTAACGACATAAAAAAACAGTAAGGTATCAATCCTTAACCTATTAAATAAATAAATTGATTATATTGTATTAAAATGGAGCTTAAAGACAATTAATGTAAATAACCAATTATTTACATTAATACTAGTATGTGATAAAATTAATGCAATTACATAATAAAAATATGGGGAGTGAATTTAATGCAATGTAAAATATGTGGTTATATAAATTCCTTCACTATTAGAGGTGAAGGTGGTAAGTGTTATCAATGTGGCGCTCCACTTAATTCTGATAATAAAAATATATCTTCGAATTTTCTAGATAAACGAAGTAGTTTAAACTCTAACTTCATATCAGGTGAGCTAGAAAATGGTGGAAATAGAACAGAAGATATGCAAGATGTATATAAATGGTTTAGTACTGGTTTGATATAGTTAAAGCCTAATATTTAGGCTTTAACTATTTTTTTGATACTTTTAAAGGTTATTTTAAAGTAATGGACTTAAGTACTCCATCTAAACTCTTTGCACCTTCACTATCATAGCTTGTAGTAATGAAACTTAAAGCATATCCATTTAAAATACAAGCATAATACTTTTGTGTCATCTTTATATCGCCAGCTGAAATAGTTGCCTCTAATACACTAAAGTCTTTTCCCCCAATTTTCTCAGTATAAACTTCTTTATCAAGATTATAAGGTAAAGTGCTACTTAAAGCCTTTAGTTGCTTTTTTACTTCTGCTAGATAGCCAGCACCATTCTTTACACCCTGGAAAAAGGAAATCTTTTCAGCTATAGCCATAAAAATAGGATTATCTACAGATTGAACTTGAGTACCTTTTGAAGAAATTACTAGAAGATACAAGGTTCTTAATTTAGCTAGATCTAGTTGTTTAGCTTTAGTTTTATCCTCGCCAGCAACTATTTCTGAACCTTTTTCAATTAATGATTTTTTTTCATCATCAGTGGCTACTACCCACTTATCAGGTATCTTTATTGTCATATTAAAGAAGTCATTTGAATAAACATTACCCTCATTTTTACCTAAACTGATTATTTTGTCCTTAGATACCGCTTTTGTAGAGTTATTTTTGCATCCAACAAATGAAAAGCTAAGTAACAATACAAGAAAACAAGAAATTACTTTTTTGAACATGTTAATCCCCCCTAAATTTACATTTTTTAATGAATCACAATTATCATATAAATTCATTAACTGCTATAATATACAACGTAGACAAAAATATGTCAATTAAAACAAAGATACATATAATACAATAACATGGTACGGTTCGACAAGGACTTTTCAATAAGTTGAGATAATGTTCTGTAGTAAATGAAATTATTATATATTGTACATTTTATTATTATATATTATAATACTATTTAACGAATGATAGTCATTAATAATTGTATAATATTCGTAATTTGCTATAAGGAGTCCTAGTGTATGAGTGAAATGATTCGAAGGATATTTGTTGAAAAAAAAGAAGGCTTTAATATTGAAGCTCAGGAACTATTGCATAACTTAAGAGAATTACTTAATTTAGAGAACATAGAAGAAGTTAGAATAGTAAATCGTTACGATGTTTCTGGGTTAACGGATGAAGATTTTATAAAATCAAAGCATATAATATTTTCAGAGCCTACAGTTGATGTGGTATATGATGAAGATATAACCTATAAAGGTGGAGAAACTGCTTTTGCTGTTCAGTATCTTCCAGGGCAATATGATCAAAGAGCAGACTCAGCAGTACAATGTATACAGTTACTTTCACAAGATGTTAACCCTACAGTACTTTTTGCCAGATTAATAATAATAAAGGGCATAATTTCAGCGGAAGAATTAAAATCAATAAAAAATTATTGTATCAATCCTGTAGATTCCAGAGAAGCCAGCCTTCTTAAGCCTATTGACCTAGAATTTAGTGCTGAAATACCATCAGATATAGTTACTATAGAAAATTTTATTAGCCTTTCCCTACAGGAACTTAAGGATTTAATGAATAAATTAGGACTTGCAATGAGCCTAGAAGATCTTAAGTTTTGTCAAAGTTATTTCAAAAACGAGGAAAAAAGAAATCCAACCCTTACTGAGATTAAGGTTATAGATACATATTGGTCAGATCATTGCCGTCACACAACCTTTCAAACGGTAATTCAAAAGGTTGAAATAGAAGAGGGTAATTTATCTGCTCCAATAAAAAAAGCCTATGAAGAATATTTAGCTTCAAGAGAATATGTTTATGGAGAAAAAGAAAAAGATATTTGCCTAATGGATATTGCAATACTTGCCATGAAGGAAATTAAAAAAAATGGAAAGCTTGATGATCTAGATGTTTCTGATGAAATCAATGCTTGTAGTATAGAAATTGATGCAGATATAGACGGAAAGAATGAAAAATGGTTAGTAATGTTTAAGAATGAAACCCATAATCATCCTACAGAAATTGAGCCCTTTGGAGGAGCAGCTACTTGTATCGGCGGATGTATAAGAGACCCGCTTTCAGGTAGGACTTACGTTTATCAGGCTATGAGAGTTACAGGAAGTGGAGATCCGAGAGTTAAGCTAGAAGAAACTTTAGTCGGAAAACTTCCTCAGAGAAAGATAACTATAGGAGCAGCTCATGGCTATAGCTCTTACGGTAATCAAATAGGCCTTGCTACGGGTCAGGTTTCTGAAATTTATGATCCCGGTTATGTGGCTAAGCGAATGGAAGTTGGAGCGGTTATTGCTGCAGCACCAAAAGAAAATATTCTTAGAGAAAAGCCTGTGGAGGGAGACATTATCGTACTCCTTGGCGGAAGAACTGGAAGAGATGGTTGCGGTGGCGCAACAGGGTCTTCAAAAGAACATGATGAAGAGTCAATTCTTACTTGTGGAGCAGAGGTACAAAAGGGAAATGCACCTACGGAAAGAAAGATTCAAAGGTTGTTTAGAAACAAAGAAGCCAGCACCTTAATAAAAAAGTGTAATGATTTTGGTGCGGGTGGAGTAGCTGTTGCTATAGGAGAGTTAAGTGATGGCTTGCTTATAAATCTTGATTTAGTTCCTAAAAAGTATGAAGGGCTTGATGGTACAGAACTTTCAATTTCAGAATCTCAGGAAAGAATGGCAGTAGTTATTCAAAAGGAAAATGTAGAGAAATTTATTTCTTTAGCTTTAGAAGAAAATCTTGAGGCTGTTGCTGTGGCTACGGTTAAAGAAAATAGAAGACTAGTAATGAATTGGAGGGGTACCTCAATTGTTAGTTTAAGCAGAGATTTTCTTGATACCAACGGGGTGAAACAAAACACAGATGTTAAAGTTACCTTACCGGTGGAGGGGAATAATTTCTTTGAAGTTACTAGACATTCCAATTGGATAGATATGCTTAAGGAATTAAATATTTGTAGTCAAAAGGGTCTTGGAGAAAGATTTGATGGAAGTATTGGTGCAGGTTCTGTCCTAATGCCTTTTGGAGGAAAATATCAAGCTACACCAACAGAGGGAATGGTTGCAAAGTTACCTCTTCTTAAGGGAGAAACTAATACTGCTACTATAATGACACATGGATATAATCCACAAATAGCTAAGTGGAGTCCCTTCCATGGGGCAGTTTATTCTGTAGTTGAAGCTATAACAAAGGTTGTAGCTTGTGGTGGGGACTATAAAGACATTAGACTTACCTTTCAAGAATTTTTCGAAAAACCAGGAAAGAATCCTGAAAGATGGGGAAAGCCTTTTAGTGCTTTACTTGGAGCTTTTTATGCTCAAAAAATGCTGGAATTACCAGCAATAGGCGGTAAGGACTCCATGTCTGGAACCTTTAAAGATATAGATGTACCACCAACTTTGGTTACTTTTGCAGTAGCAGTTACGAAAGCTGATACTGTAATTTCCCCAGAATTTAAAGAAGTAGGGAACAGGGTAGTACTTATAAAAGCAACGAGAGATGAAAATCAAGTTCCTAACTTTGATAAATTAAAGAAGAACTTTGAATTGGTTAAGAAATTAGTAGATTTAGGTGTAGTTTATTCAGCTCATACCATTAAAAATGGTGGTATTGCAGAAGCAGTTACTAAAATGAGTTTAGGAAATCGAATAGGAATAAAATTTACTGAGATAATAAATAATAAAACATTATTTGCAGCAGACTACGGTTCATTAATAATAGAAACCTCCTTAGAAGAAGAAAAAATTGTGAATTTGCTGAACGGAATAAATTATTCTATTATTGGAAAAACCATAGAAACAGCAGAAATTGATGCCATTGATTATAAAATTGATATACGCACTGCTCAAAAAGCATTTGAGGGCTCCTTAGAAGATATATTTCCAACTAAAACTCAGGAGTTAAAGACAGAAATTATTGCATTAACTAGCAATAAACCTAGTTCAAGATCACCTTTAATTAAGGTTCCTGAACCAAAAGTATTTATTCCAGTATTCCCAGGTACAAACTGCGAATATGATTCAGCTAGAGCCTTTGAAAAAGCAGGAGCTAAAGCGGATGTCATGGTATTTAGAAATCTAAACCCTCAATTAATTGAAGACTCCATTGATTCAATGGTAAACATGATAAATAATTCTCAAATTATAATGTTACCTGGTGGTTTTAGTGCAGGAGACGAACCCGATGGTTCTGGTAAGTTTATAGCAGCAATCTTTAAGAACCCTAGGGTTTCTGAAGCCGTTATGAATTTATTAAAGCAAAGAGATGGTATTATTCTTGGTATCTGTAATGGCTTCCAGGCACTTGTAAAACTCGGCTTAGTTCCTTTCGGGGAAATTAGACCTATGGATGAACATTGCCCAACTTTAACTTATAATCAAATTGGTAGGCACGTATCTTGTATGGTTCAGACAAAGATAGTATCAGCATCACCAATTTGGTTTAACAATGTTACGGTAGGAGATATTCATACAATACCAGTTTCTCATGGAGAAGGAAGATTTGTTGGAGAAGAACATTTAATTAAGAAACTATTTGAAAATGGTCAAGTGGCCGCTCAATATGTAGATTTTAAAGGAAACCCCACTTACGACATACAATTCAACCCTAATGGATCTTTGCACGCTATTGAAGGTATTTGCAGTCTTGATGGAAGAATTTTAGGTAAGATGGGACATTCAGAAAGAATTGGAAACAATGTATGCAAAAATATTGTTGGAAACAAGGATCAAAAACTCTTTGAAGCTGGAGTCAGATATTACAAATAACCTAAAAACACCTACATTGAAAAGGCTTTTATTATAAATATATGAAATTAACAGGGAAAACACGAACGATAATGCAAAAATCACTAAGAATGTTGACTTTTTCCTGTTGGGATGTTACCATTTAATTAATATATATCTATATCCATATATTCTTGATGATATGGTTCAAGAGTTTCTACGAGGGGCCGTTAACCTCTCTCTATGGGTAAATTTTAGGGAACAGACAAAGGGGCTTACCCCTTAGTTTACTGTGTCCTCTAATGAATTTACTCATAATTCATTAGAGGACTTTTATTATTTTTAAGGAGGACAAACATGAAGGTTGCTATTATTTTTGGAAGTAAATCAGACACGGATAAGATGAAGGGTGCTGCAGAGGCTCTTAAAGAATTCAATATTGAATATTCAGGTTTTATATTATCAGCTCATAGGGTACCTGAAAAACTTATGTCAGTATTAGACAAAATTGAGGCGGAAGGCTACGAATGTGTTATAGCAGGAGCCGGACTTGCAGCCCATCTTCCAGGAGTTATCGCTTCTCACACTGTGCTACCAGTTATTGGAGTGCCAATAAATGCTGCATTAAATGGGATGGATGCTCTATTATCTATAGTTCAAATGCCAAAGTCAATACCAGTGGCCACAGTAGGTATTAATAATAGTTATAATGCTGGAATGCTGGCAGTACAAATTCTTGCAATTAAATATCCAGAAGTTAAAATACAATTACTAAAGTATAGAGAAGATATGAAGAAAAAATTTATTTCTGATAATGAGGAAGGGGTAGAATTTTAATATGGAAAAAAGAGAAATGATGTATGAGGGAAAAGCAAAAAAGATTTACGCTACAGAGGATAAGGATTTAGTTGTAGTTTACTATAAGGATGATGCTACAGCTTTTAATGGTATAAAAAAAGGTCAAATTGAAGATAAGGGTGTCTTTAATAACACAATTACTACAATAATATTTGAACTACTAGAAGCAAAAGGAATTAAAACTCACTTTGTTAAAAAGTTAAACGAAAGAGAACAACTTTGTAAAAAGGTTGAAATCGTTCAAGTAGAAGTAATAGTAAGAAACGTTGCTGCAGGAAGTATGGCAAAGAGATTAGGTCTTGAGGAAGGCACAGCTTTAAAAACAACAATTTTTGAAATCTGTTACAAAAATGACGACTTAGGAGATCCATTAATAAATGATACTCATGCAGTTGCTATTGGATTAACAACCTTTCATGAATTAAGGACTATTTATGCTTTGACTGAACAGATAAATAACATATTAAAAGAATTTTTCTTACAACAGAACATAAAGTTAATTGACTTTAAATTAGAGTTTGGTAGATTTAATGGAGAAATAATTCTTGCAGACGAAATTTCACCAGATACTTGTAGATTCTGGGATGCAACTACAAATGAAAAATTAGATAAGGATAGATTTAGAAGAGACCTAGGTGATGTTAAAGAGGCCTATGAAGAGATCATTAAAAGAATTACAGGAAAGCAATAATAATTGATGGAGGTAAAGACCGTGTATGATATTTTAGAAGAAGATAAATTTAAGGATGAATGCGGAGTTTTTGGTATTTATACACAGGGTGAAGTAGATGTAGCCTCATTAACTTATTATGGCTTATATGCTTTGCAGCATAGAGGACAGGAAAGTGCGGGTATTGCAGTTTCTAATGGTGAAAAAATAACTTGCTTTAAAGATATGGGCCTAGTTGTTGATGTTTTTAAGGAAGATAAAATTAAATCCTTAGTTGGAAATGCAGCTATTGGACATGTTAGGTATTCTACCACTGGCGGAAGTAACATTATTAATGCCCAGCCAATAACTAGTGAATTTAAATTGGGATATATAGCTATTGCGCATAATGGTAATTTGGTAAATGCAGATGTAATGAGAGAACTTTTAGAGGACACTGGTTGTATTTTCCAAACTTCAATAGACACTGAAGTAGTATTAAATTTAATTGCTAGAGGTGCTAAAAAAGGAATAGAAAATGCGGTTGTAGATGTAGTTCAGGCGATTAAGGGATCTTTTGCTATTGTTATTTTGACAAAGGATAAACTAATAGGATTTAGAGATCCACATGGAATTAGACCTCTTTGCATCGGTAAACTTGATGAATCCTATATTCTATGTTCAGAAAGTTGTGCCCTTGACGCAATAGGGGCAGAATTAGTAAGGGATGTAGAACCAGGTGAAATTATAATAATTGATAAAGATGGACTTAAGTCAATAACCTTCGCAGAGAAAACTAAATGTCAAACCTGCGCTTTTGAATATGTTTATTTTGCAAGACCAGATTCTATAATTGATGGCATTAATGTATATAGTGCAAGAGTTAGAGCAGGAGAACAGCTTTTTAAAGAGTGTCCTGTGGATGCAGATGTAGTTGTAGGAGTTCCTGATTCTGGCATAGCTGCAGCGGTAGGATATTCAAGAGCTTCGGGAATTCCTTATGATACAGGCTTTATCAAAAACAGGTATGTGGGGAGAACTTTTATTTCTCCATCACAGGAACTCCGCGAAAAAGCATTACTTGTTAAATTAAATCCATTAAAGGTAAATATAGAAGGTAAAAGAGTATTACTTATAGATGACTCCATAGTTCGTGGTACTACAAGTAAAAAGCTTATAGATTTATTAAGAAAAGCTGGGGCTAAAGAAGTTCATTTTAGAATATCCTCTCCTGTAGTTCAATATCCTTGTTATTTTGGCATAGACACACCATACAGGAAAGAGCTTATAGGTTCAGGTAATACTATTGAGGAAATAAGGGAACTTATAGGAGCAGATAGTCTTGGATATATTAGTAAGGAAGGCTTAGTAAGTTCATTGGACTCAGAAAAAGGGTTTTGTTTAGGCTGTTTTAATGGGATTTACCCAGTTTCAGCCCCAATTGAAACATCAAAAGAACATTTAGAAAGGTAGGATTATAATGATTAGTTATAAAGATGCAGGAGTTAATATTGAAGAGGGCTACAAATCTGTTGGTTTAATAAAGGATTATGCTGCAAAAACTTTTATACCAGGGGTTTTAACTGGCCTTGGAAGTTTTGGAGCTATGTTTGAGTTAGGTAAATGGAACAATCCTGTTTTAGTTTCTGGTACAGATGGAGTAGGAACAAAACTTGAGATAGCTTTTAAAACAAAAAGATATGATACTGTTGGTATTGACTGTGTAGCTATGTGTGTAAATGATGTATTATGTCATGGCGCAAAGCCTTTATTCTTTCTAGATTATTTAGCTTGTGGAAAACTAGAAGCTGAGGTAGCGGCAGAACTTGTTAAGGGTGTGTCTGATGGCTGCATTCAAGCAGGATGTGCCTTGGTTGGGGGCGAAACTGCAGAAATGCCTGGTTTTTACAAACCAGGAGAATACGATATCGCTGGTTTTACCGTTGGTATTGTAGAAAAAGATAATATAATTAATGGAAGTAAAATTAAAGAGAATGATGTACTTATAGGGTTAGAATCTTCAGGTATTCATAGTAATGGATATTCTTTAGTTAGAAAATTAATTACAGATTTAAATGAAGAGTTCCAGGGTAAAACCATCGGGGAGGTTTTACTTACACCTACTAAAATCTATGTAAAAGCGATTTTAGGGTTAATGGAACAAGTTGAAATTAAAGGAATGGCACATGTTACTGGAGGGGGCTTTATTGAAAATATACCTAGAATGTTTAGTGGAGAATTTACTGCAGTTATAGACTCTAAGAGTTATGAAGTTCCAGAAATATTTAAGTTTTTAATTAGCAAGGGTGCAGACGAGGATCTAATGTATAATACTTATAATATGGGTATTGGTTTCGTAGTTTGTGTAGATAAAAATGATGTTGAAAAAACATGTAAGGTCCTTAAGGAATTTGGGGAAAAGGCGCATGTTATTGGGTTTGTAGAGGCTGGAGGAACTGGTATATGTATAAAATAGCAGTATTAATCTCAGGGGGAGGGACTAACCTTCAAGCTATTATTGATAATATCGAAAATGGTAAATTAAACTGTTCAATAGAAGCGGTTATTGCTGATAATCCAAAGGCTACAGGAATACAAAGAGCTGCTAGCAGAAGTATTGATACATATATACTTAATAGAAAGGAATTAGGAGACACACTTTCTGATGAAGTACTTAAGATCCTTGATAAAAAAGTTGATTTAATTGTATTAGCTGGTTTTTTATCTATTCTTAATGGTAAATTACTTAAAAGATTTAAAAATAGAATTATAAATATACATCCTTCTTTGATTCCTTCCTTTTGTGGAAATGGCATGTATGGAATAAAGGTCCATGAAGCCGCAATTGATTATGGAGTAAAGGTATCAGGTTGCACTGTTCATATGGTAGATGAAGGAACAGACACAGGCCCAATATTATTTCAAAAAACAGTGCAGGTAACCAGTGAAGATTCAGCAAAGGATTTACAAAATAGAATTTTATTTGAGGAACATTTAGCACTCTCTGAAGCTATCAAGAAATTTTCAGAGGGAAAGATATTAGTAATTGATAGAAAAGTTATCATAGAAGAATAAATTTACTCTGGAGGTATAAAAATGATTAAGAGAGCCTTAATTAGTGTTTTTGATAAAACTAACGTTTTGAAGTTAGCAGAATTTTTAAATGATAAGGGTGTAGAAATTATTTCAACAGGGGGAACCTATAAATATTTAAAAGAAAATAACATACCCGTAATTGAAGTAGCTGAAGTAACTGGCTTTGAAGAGATGTTAGATGGTAGAGTAAAAACCTTGCATCCTTTTATTCATGGGGGGATTTTGGCTCAAAGAAGTGTACCTGAACATATGGAGGCTATTAAAAATAAGGGAATTGAACAAATTGATATGGTAGTAGTTAATCTTTATCCCTTCTTTGATATGGTCCAAAAGGATATTTCTTTTGAAGAAAAGGTAGAATTTATTGATATTGGCGGACCAACCATGTTAAGAGCTGCTGCTAAGAATTTTCAAGATGTAATAGTACTTACAGATGTTAAGGATTATGATTCTGTTATAGAACAATTAGAAACCGGGGAGGTTTCTTTTGAATCAAAGAAACTATTTGCTGGTAAAGTATTTAATCTAATGTCAGCTTATGACGGAGCTATTAGTAACTTCTTACTTGGAGAGAATAGCTACCCAGAATACCTTGCTGTATCCTACAAAAAAAGCATGGATTTAAGATATGGAGAAAATCCACATCAAAGTGCAGCTTATTATGTTGAAACCGTCGGCACGGGAGCCTTAAAGGATTTTCAGCAATTAAATGGAAAAGAACTTTCTTATAATAATATTAAAGACTTAGATATAGCTTGGAAAGTAGTTTGTGAATTCACAGATCCAGTATGCTGTGCACTAAAACATAATTCTCCTTGTGGAGCTGCCATAGCTGAGAACATCTGTGAAGCCTATAAAAAAACCTATGACTGTGATCCAATATCTATATTTGGTGGAATAGTTGGATTTAATCAAAAGGTTGATGTAGCTACAGCAGAAGAGCTTATTAAGACTTTCTTAGAGGTGGTAGTAGCTCCAGATTACGATGAAGCTGCTTTAAAAGTTTTACAAGGTAAGAAAAATTTAAGAGTAATTAAAGCCTTTAATAAACCTGAAAATAAAAATGAAATGGTTAAGGTTGATGGAGGAATATTAGTTCAAGGTAATGATAACAAACTAATTGAGGAAATGAAGGTAGTAACTGAAAAGTCCCCATCAGAAAAGGAAAAAGAAGATTTGATTTTCGGAATGAAAATTGTTAAATACGTTAAGTCTAATGCAATAGTAGTGGTTAAGGACGGAATGGCAAAAGGAATAGGTGGAGGTCAAGTTAATAGAATTTGGGCAGCTATTGGAGCTCTCGATAGAGCACAAGATGGCGTAGTTATAGCCTCTGATGCCTTTTTCCCTTTTGGTGATATAGTTGATGAAGCTGCTAAACATAACATAAAAGCAATAATTCAACCCGGTGGCTCTGTAAGAGATCAAGAATCAGTGGATAACTGTAATAAGTATGGAATATCCATGATATTTACTGGAATCAGGCATTTCAAACATTAGTTTATACTTAATAGGTGGTGATGTAATGAAGCTTTTAATTATTGGAAATGGTGGTAGAGAGCATGCTATTGCGTGGAAGGTAGCTCAAAGTCCCCTGGTAGAAATAGTATACTGTGCACCTGGTAATGGAGGCACTCACGTTGAAGATAAATGCAAAAATATTAAGATCTATACTACTGATGAATTACTGGATTTTGCTAAAAAAGAAGAAATAGATTTAACAATAGTTGGACCAGAAGCAAATTTAGTTGTTGGAATTGTTGACGCTTTTAAAGCAGAAGGGCTTAAGATTTTTGGGCCTGCAAAAGGGGCTGCTAGGTTAGAAGGTAGCAAGTCCTACTCTAAGGATTTCATGAAAAAATATGGAGTTAGAACAGCTGCTTATGAAGTTTTTGAAGAAATAGAAACAGCTATAGGTTATCTGAAAACTTGTGAGTTCCCTATAGTAATTAAAGCAGATGGTTTAGCAGCAGGTAAAGGAGTAGTAATAAGTCAAAGTTTTGCCGAAGCTGAAAATACCTTAAAGGAATTTATGGTTGTTGATATATTTCAAGGTTCGGGTAAAAAGGTTGTAATAGAAGAATTCCTTGATGGAGTAGAAGCTTCTATACTTTCTATTACTGATGGAAAGGTTATTATACCCTTTCTATCTTCTAAGGACCACAAATGTATCTTTGATGGAGATCTAGGCCCTAATACTGGTGGAATGGGTGCTGTAGCTCCAAATCCTTATTGCAACGAAGAAGTGCTTAAGGTCTTTAATGATGAGATATTAACTGCTACTCTTCGAGGTATTCAAGAAGAAAATATGGATTACTGTGGAATTATATTCTTTGGGATAATGATTACTAAAAAGGGAACCTATCTCCTAGAATACAACGTTAGGATGGGAGACCCTGAGACTCAGGTTGTACTTCCTTTAATGGAAAATGACTTTGTAGAATTAATTCTTGCTGCAATTGATGGAAAACTTAGTGAAACTAAGGTTACCTTTAAAGCAAGAAATGCATGTTGTGTTGTAGGAGCCTCTATGGGTTATCCTGCACCTTATCCTACAGGGTTACCTATAACCATTGGGGAAGTAAGTGGAAAAGTATTTATAGCAGGTGGAGAAATTAAGGGTGAAGAAATTGTAACCTCTGGTGGAAGAGTATTAACTACAGTAGCCCTTGGAGAAACCTTACAGGAAGCTATTGATAAGGCTTATAAAGATCTTAAACATGTGCATTTTGAAGGCATGTATTTTAGAAAAGATATTGGAAAGATAAAAGAATTACCATAGCTTAAAAAGGGACTGTCTCAAATTATTTTGAGCCAGTCCCTTTTTATATTTATTTTATTATTTCGTGTACAAGTATTGAATAGACACCTTCTGGGGAATCTACCTTAACCTCATCGCCTACTTTTTTACCTAAAAGCGCGCTCCCCAAGGGAGACTCGATGCTTATCAAATACTTTGATGGATTTGCTTTTAATGTTGTTGTAAGAACTATCTCTTCTAACTCATTCTCCTCGACAAATTTTATCATAACTACACTATTAACATGCAAAATATTCTTGTTTAGATTTGTATCATCTATAATTGTTGCAGTATTTAACATTTTGCTTAGGTACTCTAGCCTTGACTGATTTTTATGATAGTTCCTCATAGCTTCTTTATATTCAGCATTTTCACTTCTGTCACCATGAGCAGCTGCAGTCATTTTTTCTATTGCTATCTGTGCCTTAAGTGTAGAACTTCTGTACTCATATTCTTCTCGTATTTCTTTTACATCTTCTAGGGTTAATTTATTATAAGCCATTATCATTTTCACCCCCGAATTATTATTTTATTTTTCTTAATTATAAAGATAATTTCTTGTAGTAGTTTTTAATGCATTTGAATTAATAACTTCGCCGCCACCGCTAAGGACATTGTGACAAAAATAGGCTTTATTAACTTAGCTCCATTCCTTAAAGCTAATTGAGTGCCTACATGAGCACCACCAATCATACTTATAGCCACTGGTAGCCCAACAAGGTAATAGATCTGTCCTTTAAAGGCAAACATCACTAGAGCCGAAATATTGCTAACAAAGTTTAGTACCTTGGCATTACCGGAAGCTTTGATAAAGTTAAAACCAAAAATATGTATCATACCAAAGATTAAAAAAGAACCTGTACCAGGGCCAAAAAAGCCATCATAAAAACCTAGAGAAAAGGCTAGTATAACTCCGATAAATAATCTAGAAGTACTTTGGGGTTTTTGATTATCCTGAAGACCTATATTTTTAGAAAAAAGGGTATAAAGTCCAACAAATACTATAAGAATTAGTACAAGAGTAGAAAGATACCTTTGATTCAATTTAAGAACTGTATTTACACCAAGGGCAGAACCTAAAAGTGTAAAGGGAATTAAATATTTAAGAATAGAAAAGTTTACTTTTCCAGACTTAATAAATTTAAGAGAAGAAGTAAAGGAACCTGCTGTTGAAGAAAATTTATTAGTTCCAAGAGCAACATGAGGTGGAACTCCAGCTAATAAATAAGCGGGTAAACTTATAATTCCACCACCTCCAGCGATAGAATCCACCATTGCTGCAAAAAATCCAGCTAAACATAAAAAAACGATATTTAGTAAAGAAATTTTTTCGAACATTTAAGCACCATCCAAAAACAAAATATACCACATTGTAACACAAGAAAGAGATATTATGCAATTTTAATGTAAAAAGATAAACCAGCTTTCACTGATTCTTCTATTTTGAAGTTTTATTAAAGGTCTTTAATAAATTATGATTCAAGATATCATCTGAATATTGTAGTATATTTTCAGAAGTTTCCTTTTCATTCTTAAGTTCAGGGGTCTCATTAATTGGCTTTTTTGTTTCTATATCGTAAAAACTATTGGATTGGGATAAATAAAAAGTTTTTCCATTAGTAAAGGATCCATTTCTAAAGATAACCTTTCCTATAGTAGAATTAAATAAATCTTTTCCTAATAAATCTTTTGTAGGCAAATTAAATAAATTTGCTACTGTAGGATATAAATCCATCTCTCCGCCGTAGAGATGATTCACTCCGCTATTTGAGTCTTGTGGAAAATGAATCAACATAGGAATTTTTTGAAGTTGCATCCATGCTAAAGCAGAGGTGTCAGTTAGATTTAGTAGTTGATTTAAATTGTTTTGTTCTTCTTTAGGTAAAGCGTAATGATCCCCGTATAACATTAAGATGGAATTATCTAAAGTGCCATTTTCAGATAACTTATCTAAAAAATCACCAAGTTGCTTGTCAGTATAGTGTATAGATTTCATATAATTTCCAAGAAGAGTACCCTCAAAACTACCCACATCAAAGCTGCCATATTTTTCTACATTATCAAAGGGGAAGTGACTGGTCAGGGTTATTAATAATGAGTAGTAAGGGGATTGTAATTTACTTAACTTATCTAAAGCTTGAGTTAAGAAGGATTTATCACTTAAACCAAGTCCTATACTTTCATCAATATTAAAACTTTTTTCACCATAGAAGGAATCAAAACCCTCAGTTTTATTCATAACGCTTCTATTCCAAAAGTCCTCTTTATAGCCATGCAGAGTTGAAGTAGAGTAGCCATTCTTTTCTAAGGCTTTAGGAAGAGAATTAAACTCATTAGAATAATATAAGTAGGCCACTGCTCCTTGAGCAGCAGGATAGAGAGAATTATTTGTCATAAACTCAGCATCAGAAGTGTTACCAGAAGCTACTTGATAGAAATAGTTATCAAAGTAGGCACTTTTTTTAGCAAAGCGGTTGAGGTTAGGGGTTATCTCTTGTCCGTTTATTTTGGTGTTTAAAGCAAAACCCTGTAAAGCTTCAACTTGAATAATGATAAGATTCTTTTTAACCCCGGTACCTTTAAGATTTGAGGTTTTTGGTGAATTATCTTTTGCATTGAGAAAGCTTTGAATAGCTGCCTCTCTTCCAGCAGGCAATGCTTTACTTTTTTGTATTTGTTGAGAAGTAAAGTTATAAACATCTAACAGATGAAAATTGAAGTTTCCTAGAGTTTTTGCAATATAAATTCTATTAAACATAGTAGTTAATAACCTAGGTTGTTCCTTATTAAGTTTATATATTTGGTAACCACTAATGCTACCACTAATTGCGAATAAAATTATAAAACTTACTAATCTAAATCTAAGTGTATTTTCTTTATGGTTGATTTTTTTGAAATATAAAAAAGGTAAAATAACTAAATCAAATAAGAACAAGAGAAATTTAGGCTTAAATAGATTGAATATACTGGATTTGACTGGTCCAAGCATAATTCCATTTTTCAAAACTGGTATACAGAGTATATCTCTAAAATATCCATAATAAACCAAATCAGATACTATGATTAAAGTAAGCACAATATTAAATCCATAAAGTAGCTTCGCTCGGTGATTTGGTTTAAACAATAGGGTTATTGAACATAATACAAATACTGAAGCTAAAATAGGTAATAAATTAGCTCTAAAAGAAAAATATCCTTCTAATATATAGATGCTGTAAATACAGAACTTAATTGTCAAGATTATTATAAAGGTTATTATATCAAAATAATTTTGTCCTAGGGTTTTTAACTTTTCCATGGTAAATCCTCCAAGCTTTTGTTATAATTTTATAAATTATAGTTCATATTTGTGTAATAAATAAAAATAAATCGTGAACAATTTATATTTAATTATTTACATCTGAGAATAACTATAGCATAATTAGAGTTGTATTTGTAAATATTATAGCATGTTAGGAGGAAAATAGAATGTCAGATCAAACCAAAATTAATGATAGTAATGAAAATGAAGATATGGTGGATGAAGTAGTTGAAGATTTTACAATGGTACATAATGAAAATGATGAGGTGGAATTTACAGAGGATGATACCGAAGACACTGAAGTAGAAGAAGTTCCTGTTAAAATTGCAGATGAAAATTCAGGGAATAAACCTGGTTTTTTTGCTTCCTGTGCAGCTACAATCTCTGATGCAATTATTATTGGAGTTTTATCTTTTATATTAATGTATATAGTTGACTTTATTATGCAAAAAACAGTAGGACTTTATGTAGTGGAAAAGGGTCAAATGTTATTTTTACTTTATGTAATAGTTTCATTATTATATGTAAGTATTTTAGAGAGCAGACTAGGCTTCACTGTTGGAAAAACTGTTTTCGGAATAAAAGTAGTAAGAAATTAATTTTAGGAGACATTTATGAATAAGGGAAAAGAATATGAAATAAATATTGAAGAAACAGAATTTCCAGGGATCGGGATAGGATATTATAATGACCATAGGGTGAAAGTAAAGGGTGCCCTTCCAGGACAGAAACTTAGGGTACGTATTACTAAAAGAAGAAAAGAAGATATAGAGGGTAAAATTATTGAAATTCTAGAGGAAGTAGATTATAAAGTATCTGCTAAATGCCCTCATTTTGGAGTTTGTGGTGGATGCTCCCATGCCTTTTTAACTTATGAAAAACAGCTGGAATTTAAGGCAACTCAAGTTTTGTCCTTATTTGAAGAAGCTGCTATAGAAGACTTTGAATTTTTAGGAATAGAAGGAAGTCCAGAAGAATACGAGTATAGAAATAAAATGGAGTTCACCTTTGGAGATTTTGAAAAAGGTGGAGAACTTACCTTAGGAATGCATATTAAGAATAGAAGTTTTGGAATAGTTACAGTAGATAATTGCCAGCTAGTTGATAAGGATTTTAGAATCATTTTAACTACAGTATTGAATTACCTCAAAGACAAAGAACTTCCTTATTATAGGGTAGTAAGTCATGAGGGTTACTTAAGAAATTTAGTAGTTAGAAAATCAAAAAATACAGACGAAATACTTATAAACCTTGTAACTACCTCTCAATTAAATTTTGATTTTGTTGAACTTACAGATCTTTTAATGAAGTTATCCTTTGAAGGAAAACTTACAAGTATTTTACATACAACAAATGATGGTTTAGCGGATATGGTTCAAGGCGACAAGGTTGATATACTTTTTGGAAGAGACTATATTGAAGAAGATTTATTAGGCTTAAAGTTTATTATACGCCCATTTTCATTTTTTCAGACTAATTCTAGGGGTGCAGAAAAGCTTTATTCCATAGTACGAGATTTTATCGGTGAAACTTCCTCAAAAGTAGTATTTGATCTTTACTGTGGAACTGGTACTATAGGTCAAATAGTAGCTCCAAAGGCGAAAAGTGTTCTTGGTATTGAGATTATTCCAGAAGCAGTAGTAGCAGCAAATGAAAATGCAGCCTTTAACGGATTAACAAATTGCAGGTTTATAGCTGGAGATATTGCTAAAGTAATAGTGGACGTGAAAGATAAGCCTGATATTATTATCTTAGATCCACCAAGACCAGGAGTACATCCCGTAGCACTTGATTACGTTCTAAAATTTAATGCACCAGAAATTATATATGTGTCCTGTAATCCCAAGACCTTAGTTAAAGATTTAAAGGTAATTTTGGAAAATGGATATGTAATTGATAAAGTTAAGATTATGGATATGTTTGCACATACTCCTCACGTTGAAACGGTAGTAAGGCTGCAAAGGAAACAGATGTAGCTGAAATATAGTGATACCAATGGTTTGAAACCCTCGAGTGTATGTATATGCACTCGGGGGTTTGCGTATGTGGGAACATAGTACTTTGTTAAAAATGGGCGATTTATATGTTGAAAAATTACGACCATGTTTCACAAATCTGAACATGTTGAGACAGTAGTTAGGATAGTAAAGAGATAGCCTGGTATCACAGGCTTTGACGATTTTAAGAATTTAATAGAGTGTGT
>JACMJL010000320.1 GCA_014380625.1 Clostridiaceae bacterium | reverse complement strand
GGTTACAGGAAAGACTTTGAGAAATAACTTAGAAGATTTAAAGGAAAATGGATTTTATGAAAGATGTAACCAGTATCTTAAAACTTTAGAAGTAAAGAAAGAAGATATTATAAGAAAAAAAGAAAATCCTATTCAGCCACAAGGTGCTATAGCAATTTTAAAGGGGAATTTAGCTCCAGAAGGAGCGGTTGTAAAGCATTCAGCAATATCTAAAAAATTATTACAAGTTGTTCTAAAGGCAAGAGTTTTTAATTGTGAAGAGGATGCTATTAAGGCTGTGCTAACAAAAGAAATAAAGCCAGGAGATGCAGTATTCATAAGATATGAAGGACCAAGAGGGTCTGGTATGCCTGAAATGTTCTATACTACTGAGGCTATTGCATCTGATAAAGAATTAGTTGAGTCTATAGCCTTAATAACAGATGGTAGGTTTTCAGGAGCTACAAGAGGACCAGCTATTGGCCATGTATCTCCAGAAGCTAGTGAAGGTGGTCCCATAGCATTAGTAGAAGAGGGAGATCTTATTAAGATAGATATACCTGCAAGGTCTATTAATATTATAGGAATAAAGGGTGAAGAAAGAAGTTTAAGTGAAATTGATGAAATTTTAATAGAAAGAAAAAAAAGCTGGGTAAGGCCAGCACCTAAGTATACAAAGGGTGTTTTAAGAATTTATACTAAATACGCTGTGTCGCCAATGAAGGGTGGTTATATGGAGTAAGGTTAGATAATCTCAACTAGGAGACCTTAGTATAGTTTAGCTTCAGCTACCTTCGCTGCAACAAGTAACTCTAAGAAAATCTCTAAGACGAATTGACTCTGTTTAGAATTAATCACTAATATAATATTTATGTTAATTCATCAATAACGGCTTAGATTCTTTTCCTATGATAAACTTATAGGTCGATAGGGGAGACTTCTGAATATAAAAGGGATATCTCAAAATAATTAATTTTATTTTGAGGTATCCCATTTTATATTTAGGAATTTAATTAACTATATGGTTGGTTACTCAAGCAAATCTCTTTATTAAGATAATTTCTAGAAATACTATTTCCTGCGGCATGGGATTTGATGTGACGAGATTATCCGAGAGAGCCTTAGTCTTTCTTGGCACAGCGAGTAATCTATAACATAAAATTCCAAGCAGCAGGATTTGTATATCGAAAAGATATCTTAGTACATTATTTTGAGTCAGTGTCTTTGCCCTTTATAAAATTAAAAAAATTTATGAATTAAAATGGGAGTAATAAGTAACAATATACTTGAAGACTATTTTCAAAGGAAATGAGGGATATATGGATGACTGTATTTTCCAAAGTAAAACAAACACTAGATACTTTAAAAGGAGCACAAGGAACTTTAAGAATATACTCAATTCAAGAAAGAGATGAGAAAGCTAAAGCAGCATATGATAAAGCGTTAGAAGTAACCCATGAAATTATAGAAGATATAGAAGATATAGAAGCTAGAGTACAGACTTTAGAACTCGAAGAGCCACAATACAAAGAAAATTAGGCGAGGAGTAAATTATGAGTATTAGGTTAGTAATATTATTAAAATCAATATTTATGCTTTTTTTAACCTTATTTTTAACACGGCTTATGGGTAAAAAAAACTTAACAAAGTTGACACCTTTTAATATTATTTCTTATATTGTTATTTCCATTATAGTTGTACTTACCTCCTTCAATATTATTACGGACTTTTACTTTGGATTAACTATTTTGGTAATGTGGGCTTTATTACCTATTGCCTTTGATTTTTTATGTTTGAAGAGTACCTGGGTGCGGAATACAATTCAAGGGAAAGAAACCATATTAATAAAGAACGGAAAGGTAATGGAAGAGAATTTAACTAAAGTAAGAATGACAGGAGACCAGTTTTTAAAAGAATTACGTTGTAGAAATATTTTCAATTTAGCTGAGGTTGAGTTTGCTATTATGGAAACAACTGGAGATATTAATGCCACATTAAAAGCTGAGAATAAACCCATTACTTCACATGATTTAGGAAAAAAGGTTGCATCTAAAGTTGAACCTCAAACTGTTATTTTAGATGGGGCTATAATAAACGAAGGACTCAATAATACTGGACTAAATCAAGAGTGGTTATCAACTCAATTACAAAGTAAGGGAGTTACTTTAGATAATGTGTTTCTAGGTCAAGTAGACTCCTCGGGAGACCTATATCTAGATATTTTTGATGATAATATAGAAGTTCCTAAGTCTCAAGTCAAAGAAATGCTTTATGCTAATATTGAAAAAACTCAAGCTGATTTTATGTCCTTTTATTTAGAAACAAATAATAAACAAGCAAAGGCTATGTATTTAAAAAATGCTGAAAAGTTAAAAGCGGTTATGGAAAATATAGAACCATATTTACTGCGGTAAAGAGTTAGACAATAGTATAAGGATTAGGGCATTTGAAGGGAGGTGAGTATAATATGACTGTAGGAACTCAAATGCAACAAGCAATAGCAGGAATGCAAAATACTGCAACAACCATGAAAACTTTTGCGTTACAAACTGAAGATAAACAAGCACAAAATGACTTTCAACAGATATCAGAGCAACTTGATGGTTCTCTAGAAATTTTGAAAGGACGACAGAAATATATTGAAGCGCAAGAACCTCAATACAAATAAGTATAAATGAAAGGTAAGTGATTATATGGGTCTTCTACGCTTGATAGGAGGAATAGTAGTATTTTTCTGGGTCTTAGGCCTT
>JACMJL010000038.1 GCA_014380625.1 Clostridiaceae bacterium | reverse complement strand
GTAAGTGATATTGGTACTGCAGCTTTACTTCATGACATTGGTAAGATTGGAATTCCAACAGAAATATTAAATAAACCAGGTAAACTGACTGACGAGGAATATGCTATTATAAAGCTTCATCCAGTTCATACTAAAACAATTTTAGAGAAGATAAGCGGTTTTTCTACCATATCAAATTTCGCTTATGGTCATCACGAAAATTATGACGGTTCTGGCTATCCGCAAGGCTTAAAAGGAGATCAAATACCTTTGGAATCCCAAATAATTCAGGTGGCAGATGCATATGATGCAATGACTTCTAAAAGAGCTTATCGGAGTGCACTTTCTGTAAATATATCATTAGAAATTATAAAAGAAGAAATGGGTAAACAATTTAATCCTGAAATATCTAAAATTGCAATAGAATTATTTTCTAAAGATTAGGTAGTAAAAAGTGACTGACTCAAATACTTTTGAGCCCGCCACTTTTCTTATCATCCTACTTATAATTCGCTAATTCTACCTAATACCTTTTCAATAAATACACTTACAAGGTAAGGATCAAAGGCAATACCAGCATTTTCTTGTAATTTCTCAATTGCAACTTTCTTTGACAACGCACCTAAATAATTATTCCCACTTGTCATTTCATCATAGGCATCCGCAATAGCTATGATTCTTGATACAAAAGGTATTTTATCACCTTTTAAGCCCTTAGGATAACCTTTACCATCCCATCTTTCATGATGGTACAATATATAGTTAGCTTTGTCAGACATATTTGAAACTGTTTTAAGCAACCTATAGCCTATTTCCGGGTGACGATGAATTTCTTTATATTCCTCCTCTGTAAGTTCACTTGTCTTATTGAGTATGTTTTCATCAATGCCTATCTTCCCTATATCATGAAGTAATCCCACTGACTTAAGTTCCTCATTTTCATTTTCAGTTAGCCCAAGAGCTACTCCCATACTTTTGCATAGTTCTGAAACTCTATAAGAATGTTGTTCTTCTCTCTTATTTTTTTCATGAAGGGTACTAATTATTGCTTTAATTGCTTTCCCTCTCATACTTGGGCCTTCAAAGAGTTTTTTCTTATACATATTGTCTTCAGCATTTTTAAATATCTCTTCAATTTTTTCTTCCTCATTATCTTTAGTATCATACCCAAAGGAAATTGAAATATTAATAGAGCCTACTTTTTCATTTAAAGATAAATCAGTAATACGTTTAATAACTTGCTCTGCTTCAAAAGCATCTGTTTTAGGTAATATAATAACAAATTCATCTCCTGCAAGTCTAGCAATGATGTCATCCACTCGGCATCCCTTTGTCATCACTTCTGCTACTTTCTTTAGAAGTTTGTCACCCATTACGTGTCCAAAGGAATCATTAATAAGCTTTAATCCATTTACATCACCCATAACAATGGTCAAAGGAAGACTTTTTACTGTATCAAGTCTCATTAACTCTTCCTCATAAAATCTACGGTTATATAAACCTGTTAGCTGATCATGATAACTTAGAAAGAAAATTTCTTCTTCCTTTTTTTTACGCTCCATAATATCAACAGCTATACCTGCAAAATACTTTTTGCCCTCTAAATCTAAGGTACTAGCAGTGAAGTACATGGACACCTTTGTACCATCCTTTTTCTGTAGCTGTGCTTCAGCATCACCAAAGCCACCTTCAATAGCTCTACTAATACCCTCTAACACTGCCTTTTGACTTTTTTCATCTCCCTTATACCAATCCAAAAGGCTCATTTTAGATAATTCCTCTGAAGAGTAACCAGTTATATCCTCATGTTTCTTATTCCATCTCACTAATTTGTTTTTATCATCATAAAGGTAGATCATACCTGGTACACTGTGAAATATTGCATCTGTCAAAGTTTTTTCATGGTACAACTCATCTTCCGCCCGTTTTCGAGTGATTAGCATCCCTAGCTGTCTGGTATATACTTCCGCCAGGATTTCTTTATCAAAGCTTTTACCTTTCTCCATTAATAAAGTAAAGTTACCAAGCATAATATCTTTTCTAGAAATCTTTATTAAAATAACTTCTCCAATATTTAAAGACTGCTCTATCAATGCACATAATGGTGTTGGTATAACTTTATCTGATAATTCACTAAAAGAATGAAATCGTGTAATTGTTTTAGCTTTTATTTTCTCGGCCATTATCTCATCATACTTCCATTTCTTTTCCTCAATCTTGTAGCCTATTATTTGGGAAACCTTTTTCAGTATTCTATTATCCCCAGTTATGGCCATGGTAGTGAAGCTTTTTCCATCCTCATCAAATAAATTAAAGGCAGCATATTTGGCTCCACATATCTTTAAAAAATCATCCGATATTTTCTGATAGCCAATCGTTTGTTCATTTAGCTGTAATAACTCTTCAGATATATCTATTAGCCTTTCCATTTCAGATAATTGATTCATTTCTTTAGTTATATCAACAAAATGAGTTATAAAATAATACTTTTCAGGAGAATATATAGTTACCCTATACCAACGCTGTAAATATTCAGAAAACTGCTGTACTTCTTTCTTTCCGCCATTAATTGCTATATCTCCATATAAATCAATGAAGTTAAATTCGCTTTTTTTTATATTCGGAAATATCCTGGTAACTGTTTTTCCAACTATATCTGAGGCTTTTATTCCAGTAAGTTTTTCATAAGCGGCATTAACTTCAATAAATTCGTAATCACAAGGAACGCCCTTTTCATCACATATTATTTTGTGACAAGCATAGGCTGTTGGAAATTCTTCAATTAACTTCTTGTAATAATTATTATTCATAGGGCGTTCCCTCCGATTTAATATGTCTTTTCTTTACAATTTGCATATAAACTATTACTTGAATTTAGTATTTTCTCAATAAATACTGCTACTAGTTCGGGATCAAATTGAATACCTGAATTTCTTTGTAATTCATCTATTACTACTTCCATTGGTAACGCACTTCGATAACTTCTCTCACTGGTCATTGCATCGTAAGCATCTACTATAGTTATAATTCTTGACACATAAGGTATCTCCTGTCCTTTTAATCCTTTGGGATATCCTTTTCCATCCCACCTTTCATGATGATATAACACGTATTTAGCCATATCTGACATATCATTTACTGTATTTAGTATTCTATAGCCTATTTCAGGATGACGTTTAATTTCTTTCCATTCGTCTTGTGTAAGTTTAGCCGGTTTATTGAGTACATTTTCATCTATAGCTATTTTCCCTATGTCATGAAGTAGCCCTACCAACTTAAGTTCCTCATTTTTGTAATCAGGCAACCCCAGCGCTTCTCCCATGGATTTACAGAGTGATGAAACCCTATGTGAGTGTTGCTCTTCCCTTTTGTTTTTTTCATGGAGGGTATTTATTATAGCCTTAATTGTTTTCCCTCTCATACTTGGACTTTCAAGAAGTTTTTTCTTATACATATGATCTTCAGCATTTTTGAATATATCTTCAATTTTTTCTTCTTTATTTTTCTTAGTTTCATAACCAAAGGAAATAGATATATCAATGGAGCCTACCTTTTCACTTAAAGAGAGCTTAGTGATACGTTTAATAATTTGTTCTGTTTCAAAAGCATCTGTCTTAGGTAATATAATGACGAATTCATCTCCTCCAAGTCTGGCAATAATATCATCACCTCTACAGCCCTGCCTTATCACTTCCGCAACCTTTTTAATAAGTTCGTCACCCATAAAATGACCAAAAGAATCATTGATAAGTTTTAACCCATTTACATCCCCCATAATAATAGTCATAGGAAGATTTCGTTTTGTATCAAGTCTCTTCAATTCTTCTTCGTAAAATCTACGATTGTATAAACCAGTTAGGTGATCATGATAGCTTAGATAGAAAATTTCTTCTTCCTTTTTTTTACGCTCTGTTATATCAATAGCTATACCTGCAAAATATTGTTTATCATCTAAATATAAAGCACTAGCTGTAAAATACATAGGAACTGTTGTACCATCTTTTTTCCTAAGTTCTGATTCACCATCACCAAACCCCTCTTCCACAGCCTTTGTAAGACCTTCCATCACAGCAACTCGGCTTTTTTCATCACCATTATACCAATCCCAAAGACTCATTTTAGATAATTCCTGTGAGGAGTACCCAGTTATATCATGATGCTTTTTATTCCATCTCAGTAATCTACCTTGATCATCATAAAGGTAGAGCATACCCGGCGCACTGTAAAATATTGCATCGGTCAGAATTTTTTCATGTAACAACTCATCTTCCGCCCTTTTACGCGAGATAAGCATTCCTAGCTGTCTGGTGTATACTTCTGCCATAGTGTATTTATTAAAATTTTCACCTTTCGACATACATAAAGTAAAATAACCAAGCATAATATCCTTCTTTAAAATTTTGATTAAAATAACTTCTCCAATATTAAAAGTTTTTTCTAACAAAATACCTATTGATTTAGGTATAATACCGTCTAAGAATTCTCTTAAAGAGTATAGATGTGTAATATTTCTACCCTTTGTTTTTTTATGTAGTACTTGGTTTAAGTTCCACTTTCTCTCCTCCATATTAAAGCCAATTATTCGTGAAACTTTTTTAAGTAACCCCTTATCCCCAGATATAGCCACAGTGGTAAAAGTTTCTTCCTCCTCATTAAATAAGCTAATAGCACCATACTTAGCTCCACATATCTTTAAAAAATCATCTGATATTTTTTCATATCCAGTTTTTTCTTCATTGGTCTGTAAAAACTCTTCAGATATCTGAATTAGCCTTTCCATTTCAGAAAACTGACTCATTTCTTTAGTTATATCAATAAAATTCGTTACAAAATAATATTTCTCTGGAGAATAAACAGTTATCTTGTACCAACGCTTAGAAGACTCTGAAAATTGCTCAAATTCTTTTTTTCCCCCATTAATTGCTATATCTCCATAAACATGAATTAAATGAGATTCATCTTGTGTTATATTTGACAAAATGCTGGAGATTTTTTTGCCAATTACATTTGAACTCTTTAGTCCTGTAAGTTTTTCAAAGGCTGCATTAACTTCAATAAATTTATAGTCACAAGGAATACCCTCTTCATCGCATATTATTTTGTGATATGCATATCCAGTTGATGACTCTTCCATTACTCTTTTGTAAAAATTATCATTCATATGCTACTACCCTCCGATTTAAGTTTTCCATTATATGTTATTAATTTTATATATCACAGTTCTACAATTTTGCATCTTTTTATATATTATATTCTTTATACTGAGCAAATTCTACATTTTCTTAATATAATAGAAATATTTTCAATTATGATTATCTATATCAAAAAGAAGGAAATTACCAATCCATGTTTTATTAAACTATGTATACCCTTTTGATCTCAAACATATTAATTAATTAATTAGAAGTGTCTAATACTATTAAGAGGAGAGTATTATAAATTATGAATAAATTTGAGGATATTGAAGAAAAAATCCATAAATTTTTAGAAACTTTGCTCTGCCAATCTGATATGCCCTTTCCACCAATAAAAGTGGAAAGGAGTAACTTAGAGTATGCTAATTTATTATTAGATGCATCATTTAGATGCTCTTAGTGAGTTAATCCCATTACTAGGAGGTAATGCCTTTTGCCAGAATTCAAGCATGAATTTCCGGATGTCAGGAAATATTGCTTATGTTGATAAAAATATTATATATTGAAAAAATAATCTTAAAAATAATTTTTTACGAACAAGTTCATAGTTCGATAGTAATAACAGCCTTTCCTTCATCAGGCCTCTTTTTTAATTCCAGCACACTTGCCTTAATGCACTATGTTCCAATATATAGTATTTAACAAAAACATCTAATTTTAGTCCTGATTCAAGGATTAATTTTAGAATGTTTTAATTTTCTTGTATTTTTGTATGGATTGTGAAGATTTTAGGTATAAGTTGTCAACAACCCCGTCCCTCTGTAAGTATCAATAACTTTAACCTTTGCATATTGTATTATAGTAAATTAAATAAAATTGGAGATGAAGCTTTATGAAAGGAATTGATATTGCTAGTTACCAAAACAATGTAGATTTTCAAAAAGTAAAAAACAGCGGAATAGAAATAGTTTACATTAAAGCCACAGAGGGGGTCACCTATAGAAGCCCACTTATGAAGTCACAGTATGGAGGGGCAAAGGCAGCTGGACTGAAAATAGGTTTTTATCATTATTTAAGATCAAATAATCCAATATCAGAAGCCACTCATTTTTTAGGTACTGTAGAGGGACTTTTAGCCAATTGTAAATACGTTATAGATGTGGAAGATGCGTTAGGTCAAACTAAAGCACAAATAAGCTCTAATGTTAGACAATTCGCAGATTATTTAATTTCAAATGGTAAGGAGGTTTGCGTTTATTCTGGGGATTATTTTTACGCACATAATTTAGATAATTCAGTTAAAAATATACCTTTGTGGGTGGCCCATTATGGAGTATCAAAGCCGGATGCAACTAATTATGTGGGTTTTCAATATTCAAGTTCAGGTAAGGTGGATGGAGTAAATGGACTTGTTGATTTAGATGAATTTAATTCTGATATATTTCTTTCTTCGTACACTGTGCCAGTAAATCCTTCTCTTCCTGTAGATATCGTTGTAAAGTCCTTTCAATATGCAGCCAACTTAGTGGGAATAACAGATAAGAACGGAAACAGTCTTGTTGAGGATGGCATCAGAGGAACTCATACCAATGAAGTTATAGCTAAGATATTGGTTACTAGAAAAGCGCATAACGAATTTGTAAGATGGATGCAGCAGCGACTTATTGCATTGGGCTTTAGCTGTGGTAAACCAGGCGCTGATGGGTATTTTGGCTTTAATACCTTAGCAGCGGTTCAGAACTTTCAAGCATCAAGAGGTTTAAAACCAGATGGAATTGTTGGACCCTTAACCACAACACAACTTTTAAAATAGTAAAAAATTGGAGGAATGTTAAATGTTAAATGATATGATAAATCATATATTTCCTTTACTTATATTTTCTATAATTGCTGCAATACTAGGGTTTATAGCTTCAATTGTAAGCATGTGGTGGGACGCTCATAAAGGTTTGATAGAAATGCAAAGGCAGCAAATTGCGCAAACTATGGAGATTAATAAGTATGCTCAAAATATAACAATTGCAAAACTATTTATTCATAGCGTGGAAGAGCAGTCTAGAAACTTTAACTGGGACAGCACTTTAAAACATGCTACGGCTACAGAATTAATTAGTAATGTAACAGGTTTTTCTAGCGACGAAATTTTTAATATAATAAAGGCTACAGTGGACGAGCTTAAAGCTAATGAGTTAAAGGTTCAAAGTACCCAATCAGTAGAAGCCCCTAAAATTTTAGATTCAACTGATGAAATAACAAATGAAAAAAAATAAAACTTTTGTTCATTCTCTAACCATATTTTTATATGTAACCTTAATTTGAGTCCTTTACCCTAATATGATATAATTTAGACAAATAACGTTGATTACACTCATAATTTTACAATGGTTTATTTCCTCAAACATTTTAAATTATTACATTTAATAAAAGGGAGATATTAGTATGTTAAGGAAAATAATTAATTCAAGAAGTACCAAAGATGATACAGACACTATCCTGTTAAGAATAATAAGCCTCATAGCAGGAGTTTTTGCCTTTATTATAATTTTTTTAATGGGACTAACCGCTCAAAGTAATAATTCTTATTTAGTTGCAGAGGGTATACTATTTCCAAGTATATACTTATCGATATTTGTGTTAACCTATGTAAGTAACTACGTGAAAAGCAAAGCCAGCATTATTTTATATACCATATATTATACATCAACTATTGCTGTATTATTTAGTTTTTATACAAGTAATTTCAGTGAAATTCAAGTGAAAATTCTTCTGCTTGTTACATTTGCAGTGATACTTGGGATGAGAAAAATATCTCATTTAGTAACATATATTATTCTTATATTAAGTGCAATTACTTTTATATTTTTTGTTACTAAAAATAATGTTGGAGATAAGTCAACCACCTTCACTATTTTTATAATGTTTTTTTTACTTTCCTATGTTAACTTAAGATCAAAGCTTGCCACTGAGAAAGCACTTGTAACGGCAGAAAAGAATATAAATCAAATGGCATATTATGACGCATTGACTGGATTACCAAACCGCTACAAGTTAAACATTTTTGTTAGTGATTTGATACATAAAACCACTAAAAGTGATAAGGCTTTTGCAGTAGTATTCATTGATTTAGATAATTTTAAAAATATCAATGATTCTTTAGGACACAGTTTTGGTGATAGAACACTTATTAAAACGGCAAAAATACTTAGTGATTGTGTTAGAAAGGGTGATATTGTTTCAAGGTACGGTGGAGATGAGTTTATAATAATACTAAACAATATCGATGAACAAGAAAGTATTTTAATTACCAATAAGATTATTAATGAACTCAATAAACCCATTTTAATTGAAGGGCATGAAGTATATACCACCGCTAGTATAGGCATAAGTTTCTCCCATATAAAGGGTATTACCGTTGAAACATTAATAAGTAATGCAGATGCTGCTATGTATAAGGCTAAGCTTAACGGTAAAAACACTTTTTGTTTTTTTGATGAGAACTTAAATAAACAATGAAAATATCTAACCTAAACCAGCCCACCAAGCCGTATATATCTTATATTCTTAATCCATACCTCTTAAAAAGTTACGTAAATAATTAGAACATCCAAAAACATAACCAGAAATCCTAGGAATCAATCCTAGGATTTCTAGTTATGCTCTGATATCTCAAGGGCTTATCTAATCTTTTCTTGATTTAACTTATAGTTGTCATTCATAACTTTATTCTGCTAACTCCTTTTTTATAAATTATCTTTTTCAAAAAGAATATTGACAAAAATTACACAAGCAGTTATAATTTATTTTGTCGTTGATAATGATTATCAATTTCATTTAAAACTAGGAGGCGTTAAGATGAAAAGTATTGGCATCATTTACTGGAGTGGCACAGGTAACACAAAGGATATAGCAGAACTCATACATAAAGGTCTACAGGAAAAAGGACATGAGCCACAATTATTAAATGTTTCAGAAGCAACTCTAGCTCAGGTTGAAGGAATGGATCTTTTAATCTTAGGTTCACCTTCTATGGGTTGTGAAGTAATCGAGGAATCTGAAATGGAACCCTTTGTTGATTCAATAAAAAATATTGTAGCGGGTAGATCCTTAGCATTATTTGGCTCCTATGATTGGGGAACTGGAGAATGGATGGATAACTGGGAAGCCAGAATGGAAGGTTACGGAGCAAATCTTTTAGGAAAAGGTTTGATTGTAAATGGAGCACCCTCAGGTACTGAGGCAGAAAGATGCATAGAATTTGGAAGAAGCTTAGCATAATACATATTCATAGGAGGTAACGATGAAGGAAGAGTTCTTAAATTTCATGAAGGATTTAAATGGAATCAATTATTTGAAGTATCATGTTGCTTATTTTATTTCACCAGTTTTAACAGGAATAAAACCTGCATCTATAATGTGTATTGGCAATAATCACAAGCGACTACTAGATTTATGGAAAACACATGGTGAAGACTTTCTTAACTCTATAAATCTAAAAACAATTCTACTTAGAACAACAGGAAAAAATGAAATAGTTTTAATTTATAGAGAAGACAAGCTTTTAGAAACATTAAACAATAAAGAAAATAGTAGTTTTTTAAAAAAGCTTGGGTACATAAATTTAAATAATATAAGTGATACTCTAGATTATTTATATGAAAGATATAACACACATCACTGTCCTCATGAAATAGGAATTTTCCTTGGCATTCCTCTGTCTGATGTAGAAGCCTTTATGAATTGTGAATCAAAGCAATGTCTTTTATGCGGCTATTGGAAAGTATTTTCTAATGAGGAAAAAGCAAAAGAACTCTTTAGAATTTATGACTGGTCAAAGGAAATGGTTATGTCCCATTCTCTTTTAGGAAAAGATATTGGTTGGATTGCACACACACTTAGAAATACCTCACTAACACAAATATACTAATTTAGATTAAATAAAGGGGATTTTATTATGAAGAAAAAAAGAATATTAGGATTAATTGTGGCAACTATAATTAGCTTTAGTGCTTTTACAGGTTGTTCAAACAATAAGGAAGAAGTTAAACAGGAAAGTGTAACCAAGGTAGTTAGTACAGTAAAAGGTGATATAACTATACCCACTAACCCTAAACGTATTGTAGATATAGCCGGAGTCAGTGAGGAATTATTAATTTTAAAACATACTCCCGTTGGTACAGCTAATGCTGACCCTTATAAAACCACTGAAAAGCCAAGTCACATAAAAGATAAATTAAGTACCTCTAAACTTGTAGGCTTTTCCATGATGGATACAATGGACATGGAAGCTATACTAAAATTAGAACCAGATTTAATTATAATGAGCGAAAGACAAACAAAAATCTATGATCAATTAAAAGCTATTGCACCGGTTGTTATGTTGAAAGACTATGCCAATGATTGGAGAGCTCAATTAACTGATGTTTCTAAATTATTCGGACAAGAAAAAGATGCAGCGAAATGGTTAACTGACTATGATAAAAAAGCAGATAAGCTAGGAATAGAAATAGAGGGTAAAAAGGGTAAGCAAACTTATCTAACAATATTAGCTAGCGCAGGAAAGTTTTACATTTTCAGTGATGCTGGTATTGGTTCAATATTATTATCAGACATGAAATTACCTCAACCTTCTAACATGCCAAAACAAGAAGGAATAAGCTTACCAGTAGTAACAATGGAAGGTTTATCCGCAATAGATGCAGATCACATTATTGCTATAGTAACGGATGCAGACAAGAAGGATTTAGAAGCTAGCACCGTTTGGAAGAGTATGAGGGCTGTAAAAGCTGGTAATGTTACTCTACTGGATAGTAGTCCATATTTTGGTCAGGGTTATTCACCACTAGGAAGAGAATTATTACTTGATTTATTCAAAGAAAAATTTGTAAAATAACACATAACTATTTTATGGTGATAAAAGTGATATTCCCATATCCTATTATCACCTCTTTTTATCTTAATACTTTAGACTATAATTTTAAATTTATGGAAATGTGAGGAGTATAGTTTTAATGGAGAAATTAATAGTTACAGAAAACAAAAAAAAATTTACCAGAATTATTATAAGTTCATTATTAATAATAATTGGACTTATTATCTTATTTTTTGGTATAGGTCTCTCCATATCATTAGGAGCAAAACATATAGGCTTAGATACAGTATTTAATAGCATGTTTTCTGTAAATGGAGATATAAATTCAAAGATTATCAGAGATATAAGACTCCCAAGAGTTATTTCTGCTGCTTTAGTTGGAGCCTTTTTAGCGGTATCAGGTGCTATAATGCAAGGAATAACTAGAAACCCTATAGCTGATCCTTCAATAATGGGAATCACACAGGGTGCAACTTTTACTATTGCTATAGCTTTTGCAATGAAGGCTAATATAGGAAGTTCAGGTTTAATGGTTTTTGCTTTTGTGGGAGCTAGTTTAAGTGGCATATTGATATTCTTGTTAAGTTCAAAATCTAGTAAAGGTGTTAGCCCCGTGAAACTTGCTTTAGCAGGAACTGCCCTAGGAACTCTTTTAATATCCCTAGCAACAGGTGTTGCCATGTATTTTAATTTATCTCAGCAACTAAGCTTTTGGATTTCAGGAGGACTTATTACTGCCAAATGGCAAGGGGTTAAATTATTAGCTTCTGTTGGTGCTTTTGGAGTCATTGCAGCAATAATTATTTCTCCTAAGATAACCATCTTGAGTCTAGGAGAAGAAGTTGCCATAGGCCTTGGTCAAAAGACAAATATTATAAGATTTATCGGTATATTAATTGTGATCCTATTGAGTGGTAGTTCTGTAGCTGTAGCGGGAAATATTGCTTTTGTTGGACTTATTGTACCTCAAATTATAAGAGGTTTAGTTGGACCAGATTATAGATTTATAATTCCATGTTCGCTGGTTCTTGGTGCAGTTTTATTGGTGTATAGTGATATAGCAGCTAGGATGATAAATCAACCCTATGAGACTCCTATTGGTTCGCTAACAGCATTATTAGGGGTGCCCTTCTTCATATACATTGTGAGAAAGGAGGCAAAATCATTATAATGCAGAACTACAAAAAAAACAGAAAATTCATTTTGATTATAAGCTTTTTAATTATTTTACTCTTTTTCATATTTATTATTAGCTTTAATATAGGAACTTTTGCCATAAGCCCTCTAGATGTAATTAAAACTTTGTTTGGTCAGGGAAATAGAAAGCAGGAACTGGTGCTTTTTACCATGAGGTTTCCACGAATAATTATAGCAATACTTGTAGCAAGTGCCTTGGCTATATCAGGTACGGTACTCCAAGGAATAACTAAAAATGATTTAGCTGATCCCGGCATATTAGGTATTACCTCTGGTGCAGCTCTGGCTGTAGTTATTTATATTTATTTTATGAGTGGAAATGCATACACACAGATAAGTAAATTAACTATATTTACAATGCCCTTGGTAGCTCTTGTTGGAGCAGGCTTTGGAGCTTTCTTGATTTATACCTTGGCCTATAAAAAAGGTCTGGATCCTACTAGATTGATTTTAATGGGCATAGGTATAAATTCTGCTTTTAATGCAATATTAATCATATTTCAACTTAGATTTACAACGCAGGAATTTAACAAAGTAATGGTTTGGACCTCAGGAAGTATTTGGGGAACCAACTGGAGTTATGTTCTTGCAACCTTACCTTGGGTCTTTATTTTTACAGGGTTAATAATTTACAAAGCAAGATATTTAGATGTTTTAAATTTAGGTGATGAATTGGCTGTGGGACTAGGAGTCCATATAGAAAAACAGCGTAGAATTTTAATAATATACACTGTAGCATTAGCTGGTGCGGCTACTGCAGTTGCGGGCACCATATCATTTTTAGGACTGGTTGCTCCACACATTGCTAGAAGATTGGTAGGACCAAAACATAAGTTATTAATACCAACCTCAGCCTTAGTTAGTTCAATAATTCTACTGTTGTCAGATACTATAGCTAAAAATCTTTTAGCACCTATTGAGATACCTGTTGGAATAATTGTTTCTATTATTGGAGTACCCTATTTCATCTATTTAATTATGAAAGAATAATTTGGGAGGCATGTATGAATAGCATAAAAACTGAAAACTTATCAATAGCCTATGGAAATTTTGAAATAGTTAAAGATTTAAATCTAAATATACCAAAAGGAAAGATTACAACCATAATAGGAGCTAATGGCTGTGGAAAATCTACCATTTTAAAGACTATAGCAAGAATATTGCAAGCTAAAAGCGGAGTTATTTATCTAAATGATAGTGACATTCAAGGCTTAAGTTCCAAGTCAATAGCAAAAAAAATGGCGGTTTTGCCCCAAGGCCCCCAAGCACCAAACGGATTAACTGTAGGTGAATTAGTAGCCTATGGACGCTTCCCCCATCAAAGTGGGTTCGGTAAACTAATGAAAGAAGATAGAGAAAAGATAGATTGGGCTTTAAAAATAATTGGCATGGACGAGTTCAAAGACAGACCTATTGAGTCCTTATCCGGCGGACAAAGACAAAGGGTGTGGATAGCTATGGCCTTAGCTCAAGAAACTGAAATATTACTATTAGACGAACCTACCACCTATTTGGATCTAGCGCATCAACTAGAAATTCTACAATTATTAGAGAAATTAAATAAAGAACAGGGACGAACCATCGTTATGGTTATTCATGAATTAAACAATGCTGCAAGATTCGCAGATTATATGGTAGGAATTAAAGATGGCAATATAGTTTGTAAGGGTACCCCTAAGGAAATAATGACTAAAGATAACTTACGAAAAATATTTAATATAGAAGCAGAAGTTGTTATTGAGCCTATAAATAATAAACCCGTTTGCATTACATATAACCTAGTATAGATTTAGAAAGACTTGGGTTTTTGTTTATTAAATTATTAGACAAAAACCTTAGTCTTTCTTAGCACAGCCAGTAATCTATAACATCAAATTCCAGACTACAGGCTTTGTATATTGAGATATTATTTTGTCTTAATCATTTAGATCAACTTGTTCTCCAGTTACCAAATATATAGTCCACTCGCAAATATTTGTAGCATGATCTCCGATTCTCTCAAGGAATTTACATACAAACAAAAATTGTGCTGCCTGAGTAACTGTAGAAGAGTCTTTTGCCATTAGCAATAGAAGTTCCTCGAAAATATCTTTATAAATTTGATCAATTTCATCGTCATTTTTTCAAGCTGTGTAGGCTTTATCTACTATTCCTTCCACTAAAG
>JACMJL010000319.1 GCA_014380625.1 Clostridiaceae bacterium | reverse complement strand
TATATATAGTATAAAAACAAAAGCATATAACCCTAATAGTATTATGCTTAACACTTTATTAGCTTTAAAGTTTATATCTTTAATATTAATACCAATAAAAGTACCTATTTCATAATAAATCCACATAACCAAAAACCTTTTTAATACAAACATTTCATCTGTTAGATAAATATTTGCTGAAAACCCTAAACAAAGTACAATTATAATAAAAAATATATTTGTGGCTTTTTTATCAATAAAGCTATGAATAAAATATGATACGATGTAAATAATAAATAAGATGTAAACAAACCACAATGCATTCCCAGTTCTTACATTATAAGTTAATATGTCAGAAAATAAATAAATTGGATTTAGACTTATATCTTCAGGTATTGAGATTACATTCAAATTATTTAGGAAGAAATAAAATGTGTATAAAATAATCGACCAAGCAAAATATGGTATTAATAATCTTCTTATTTGATGAAAGCTAAACTTTTTTAACTTATTTATATTATAAGGTCTTAATCCTTGAATATATCCAGATACTATAAAAAACAAAGGCATATGAAATGTATAAATAATATCCTTCAACATTACTAAATTAGAATATTTAGTTATAAGTGAGGTTGTAAAGCAATGTCCTAAAACAACAAAAAATATACCTATCCCTTTTAGGAAATCTAAATCTTCATTATGTTGCATATGCTTCCTCCAAATATCTTATTCTATTATAATATTAGCTTGATCATTTATATATATCTTCCCACCGGATCCAAATACTGAGTTAGATATCAACCTAATATTTCCATTATGAATTACAAAGCTATATTGATCTTTATGTATTGTTGTTATCTTATTACCTATGCAAGTAATCTCAAATTCTTCATTATTATCATCTTTTTGCACATCAATTCCACACAGGCCATTTAGCTTTAATACAATTTCATTATTTCTAATTAGACTTATTTTTGACCCGCATGAGATGCCAATTTTACAGTTGTAAAGTTTATTATCTTGAGCTATCTCGGGAGAAACTATTCCTTGTAAAGAACCATCAATAATATTTTCATAGCTCTCTCCATAAACAATCCCTCTTTTCAACTCTCCAATAATGGAATTGGATTTTGCTAAGTTAGCATTATATATACCCGTAGAATTTAATAGTTTGTTAACCTTAATAGTATTATTAATTACAGTTATATTCTGAACATTTGTCTCAATGTCATTAATGTATATTATTATCCCTTTATTATCTGTATCATCTTCTATTTTGATATCATTATTAGAAATTACTATATTGGAAACCAGATTTTTTCTATTTGGTCCACCTACAGTAATAGTAAAGTTATTCATAAACTCCGATATTATTTTGTTATTATCAAATATAACATCCTCTACAGTGCCATAATACTTATTTTCACTTGAATAAGTTGCAAAAATCTTGACATTTATATCGGAAAAATCGTTAAATATGGAATCCCTCACATCTACTTTTTTCACATCACCTATACTTGAATATACAGCAAGAATTTCATCTGCTGAATTTTGTGTAAATGTACACTTACTAATCGATATATTTTCAGTTACATTCTCTGCAGATTCTTCAGACATAGTAAGATTTCTAACCCAAATACAGCTTCCTTTACTTGAGCCCGTCATATTCTTAAATGTGCAATTATTTATTTTTAAATTTTTACAGCAACTATATAAATCTAATAATGTAACAAAATTTTCACTGCTAAAATCAGAAATAAAACTACAGTTTTGAATATTTCCACCTTTGACATTAGCAAACATTAATATGAAATTATAAAAATTATCATCTTTCTGCTTCAATTCAAATATTATTCCATCTATGGTAATATTCTGTGCAGTACTATGATCAAAGCTCCTGCTATAACTATCATTGATTATGTAAGCGCTCACAGCACCTTTCTCAACGGAATTGTAAAGGTCACTATCAAAAACAATCTTACTTTCACCTTTAACACCAAATACTTTTATGTTTTCTCCTTTTATACGTATTTGGCTTTTACATAAGAAATTTCCTTTGGGAATATGTACTTCATTAATGTTACTGAATAAATTCATCAAATATTCTGTATTATCATTTGCCTCAACGGTAAATTTTGCATCTGAATAATACTTTCTATCCTTTTCATTATAAAAATTTGCGTTCCCTATTGCGTATTTTTCTAAAATTTCTGGTTCTTGTTCACTCTTCAAAAGTATAGAAATAAGTAATAATAGAAAAATAATAATAATAAGTAAATACTTATTTCTTTTTTTTATAAGCATTTTCTTTCACAATTCCCTCTTCAAGATAAACTTATCTATCCAGCCTTTTCGTTATTAAAAATGTTTTCTTCTAGGTCTGAGCTTTGTCCTACTACTTTTCTACCAATTGATTCATAAATGAAATTTTTACCCATAACTGCTTGAATATCAAAACAATTTCTACCGTCTAGGACGATCGCATTTCTCATAAATAATGAAAAATTGGATACCTCCATTGCAGCTATTTCCGACCACTCAGTAAGAATTAAGCAGAGGTCAGCATCTTTAATTGTTTCCTCAATAGAGTTACAATATCTAATCTCATTTGGATATATTTTCTTAAAGTTATCCATTCCAATTGGATCCCACACCTTAACCTTTGCTCCATCCTCTAAAAGAATAGGAATATTCTGAAGTGATGGTGCCTCGCGCAAGTCATCAGTTCCTGGCTTGAAGGTTAGGCCTAGAACTGCAACTGTTAAACCACGAAAACTCTCATAATATTTTCTAGCCTTTTTTATAAGTTTTATTTTCTGATTTTCATTTACATCTATCGCAGCCTTTATTGTTTTTAATTCACAATCATTGAAACTAGCCAGCCAATGTAAAGCTTTGGTATCCTTTGGGAAACACGAGCCACCGTACCCAATACCTGCTTTCAAAAATCGGTTCCCTATTCGCGGGTCATAGCCCATACCTATTGCTACATCATCTACATTTGCTCCAGTAAAATCACATAAGTTTGCAATTTCATTTATATATGATATTTTGAGAGCTAAAAAATCATTAGAAGCATATTTAATCATTTCAGCACTTCTTCTATCTGTAACAACGTATTTTTGCCCAAACCCATCATATATCTGCTTAAGCACTTGTTCTACTTCAAATGATTTAACGCCTAAAATAATGCGGGAAGCATTCATTGTATCGTAGATAGCTGTCCCTTGTGAAAGGAATTCAGGATTACTTGCAATCTCAAAATGCACCATTGAATTACTTTTTAGACTTACAATTTCCTCCAATTTATCACCTGTCCCAACAGGCACAGTAGATTTTATAACTATAATGCAATCTTTTTGTGCATACTCTGCAACTTGCTGAACAGCATCAAATAAATACTTTAAATTAGCTGAACCATCTTTTTTCTCTGGAGTCCCTACACAAATAAATACTACATCACTATTGCTATAAGCTTCTTTATGATCAGTTATAAATCTAAGATGCTCTTTATTCTTATTAAACATATCTTCTAGTCCTGGTTCAAATATTGGCATTATGCAATCTTGCAACTTCTTTATTCTAATATGGTCAATATCATAGCAGGTAACTACATGACCTATTTCAGCTAAGCAAACGCCTGTGACAAGACCAACATAACCAGTTCCAATTATTGTTAATTTCATTATTAGTCCTCCTTGAAATAGTGTTACTAATGTATCTTCATGCTGTTACAGCCTTTTTGTTTGACTTTTCATTTTTACCTATTTCATTTTTATCATTATAGAAGTATTTATATGAATTTAAATATCTCTTGTAATGCCTTTTATTAACTGTATTTATCACTACACCTAATAAATTCGCATTTGCCTTTTCTAATTTTTCTTTAGCCCTATTCACAGATGCAAGATCTGTTTTGCCCATTTTTGCAACTAACAAAACGGAATCCACTTTTGCTGAAATTACAGCAGCATCTGAAACAGCATCAAGTGGTGGAGTATCAAGTAGAATATAATCAAACTCATTTTTTAAACTTTCTAGTAATTTAACAAACCTAGATGAGCATATAAGCCCAATTGGGTTTAATGCAATACTTCCATTTGGTATATACATAAGTCCATCAAAATTGGTATCACACAGAACTTCTTCAAATTCAGCACTACCATTTAAATATTGTGAAAGTCCAAAATCGCTTCCTTTTTTTAGTACTTTTGAATCATTCCGTTTTCTCATGTCAGCATCAATCAATATGATTCTTTTTCCCCAACTAGCCATTGTTATAGCAAGACTAGTAGCAACTGAGGTTTTCCCCGTCTTTGGTTCAGAACTAGTAATAACAATGCTTTTTATTTTTTTATTCTCTGATTCCATATAAATATTTCCAGAAAGCATTGAATATGCATCACTAACTGCTTGATTTTCTTGTCCACCTAAGTTATATATTTTATCCCGCATTATTTTGTCTCCCTATCTAATACTATATTTGGGTATTACTCCAAAAACTTTAATCTTCAAGCTATCTTCAACATCATCAACTAATCTTATTGTTGTATCAAAAAGCTCACGAATATAAATGATAGAAACTGCTATAACAATACCTGCAATAATACCAATTAAAATTTTCTTTGTGGCATTATTAGTAATAGGAAACTGTGGTAACCTAGCTTCATCCAATACCCCTACAATATTGTTATTTGTTAGTTCACGTAACCTTGTAACAAATGCCTGAGTAACTGCATTTGAAGCGTCAGCTGCTAATTGAGGATTCTCTGATACGGCCACTATTCCTATAATACTAGATTCATTTTTGGGTTCCACTCTAATCATGCTTTGCAGTCTTTCTTGAGAGATACCATACTTTTTTAATTGGTTGACTGCTAAAGTCCTTACCTTTTCACTGGCAATTATCTCTTGGTAATCTTGTACCAATTGTCTACTTAGCATTACGTCTTGATAATTTATGCTATCGTTTCCGTTTAGTGTACTACCTTTACTCATTGCATACACAGTAGTTTCCGCTTCATATATAGAAGTTGTTATATAATAACTTGTATAATATGCACAGCCCCCTCCAATTACACCCAATAATATAACAAGCCAAATCATTCTTCCTACTGAATTAAAAAATCTTCTTAGCTCCATTTATTTCTCTCCTTTAATAAATTTTACCAAATAGCATGCTTCGCCACTTGGAGCATAATTCCAGTCCCATTTCATCTGTTATTCTAAGCTTGATTCATGCTTTAGATAGTTTCAAGGAAAGTACCTCCTCGATTTTCTAGCAATGTCATGCTCCATCCTCTCTATGACATCCTTTTTATTAATTCACGCCGAAACAGTGAATTATTTATTAGGAATTTTATGCTGTCTGTACCATTTCTACGCTAAGTTCCACTGTCCTTGGTTCGCCCATTAGATTAAGTAAGACTTTAACTCTCCCTTTTCTCTTATCAATGGTTTGAATGTATCCCTCTAACCCAAGCAAAGGACCATCTATTACTATAATCTGTCCACCTTGAACATAAATATTAGAGCGCCCAATAATTTCGTTATTATATGTCAATCTACTTATTAGCTCTATCTCATGTTCTCTAATTTCTTGCGGTCCATTACTATCCTTTAGGAGATTAATTACACCTGGAATGTCCCTTATCAAACTGTAATTATTGCTATTGATTTGACCATTAAGTAGAACATATCCTGGGAAGATTATTCTTATATTATCGGCCCATTTGCCTTCTTTTCGCTCTCTAATATTTCTCTTTGGAACAACGGCTCTAAGCTCATCCTTGATTCTATAGTATATTCTTTCCTTTACTTTATCCTCTTCCCCAGTTGCCACAAACAGTGCGTACCATTTTTCATTAGTAATGTCATTCATTATCTACTCCTACCTGCACATTATGTAATCTTTTGATACAAATGTAAATTAATTCCTATATTTGGAATTATACTCTTTAACTTTCATTTGTAAATTTTATACTTTCACCATTTCCCCCTCATTCGAGTGCATATTCTACATATTGTTTTAAAATTCTTTATTTAATTGTGTTGGATTTAGTAACTCGCTGATAGTATTTGATGCAAGAAATATGATACTACACTATATACTTTTATACATTTCCGAGAAATTACTTGTTTAGTTACTTGATGGCGTTATATATTTTACACCTCACAACTATTTACTACGCAAAAAACGTATCCTTGGTTTTTAGCCAAGGATACGTTTTTTATAGAAATTACATTCATATTCCTTCAATTAATTTGCTAGTACCTCAACCGCTTTCACATAAACAGCATCTTGCTTTTGCTTTAATGTATCCAGCTGTTTATTTAGAAGCTTTTGTGTAGTAAAATCCAGTACACCGTAGCTACCTACTTTGCTATCCTTTTGGAATTTCATGATAACAGCAAATGTCTTTTTGTCCAGTGTGAAATCCGGTGTATCTACATTGTATTTCAAAAGCTTCAAACTACATTCGGTCGTGTATACATCCATGTACTGCGTTCCCAGCGATGGCTTAACAGTCACACTCAGTGGTTCTATTAAAT
>JACMJL010000037.1 GCA_014380625.1 Clostridiaceae bacterium | reverse complement strand
TTAACATAATTCCTACTTATTTTATATTACCACTTTATGTGTACCATTTGTGGGATAATTACTAAAAGTCTACTGATTGTATTTAGGGCAAAAGTAAAAATTCGCTACCATTTTATATGTAGCGAACCCTTTATTATTTTTGTTCTTTTCGTATAATATTTGTATTCTGAATAATTCGGCATTTTACATAATTGTTCATTTATTTAGTTATGCTCAGTTGATTGCAATGTACTACATTTTTATATGGTTACAACATTTTAAATAAAGATTGTTTACTACAATCTTTTTTCAATCGCCATACGAAAGTTCGAGATTACTCCAAGAAGCAATAATATAGAACAAACTATTTTTTCAAAAGGTGTTCCTAACAATTGTTGTACAAAACCAACAGACCAAAATACAACAAAAAACCAACATATAAAGGTTGTTCCTCTTTTGTATTTACAGAATATATTTCCACCAGCAATTAATGTAAAAAGTCCTCCAATAATCGAAATAATGATATTGATAATAGATATTGGTAGTTGAGTCGCAAGGGATTCAGACCGTCCACCATTAATCAATGTAAATGGAATAATTCCGCTAATAACAAGAACATGGATTAAGATTGTCAAAGAGTAAAAACACATCCCCATAATTACAGCAGTTTTTATATTAATTTCTCTAAACTTTTCCATCATATAATCACCTCCTGAAATTTAATTAAAATATAGTCAATGTTTACTACAAACAGATATTGTACCTAATTCATCATATATTGCTCATTCCGTTTTAATATAATAGTAATTATAACATATTTTCTCATTTCTTAATACCGTATTAATTGAATAGGAAAATGCCGTAAAATTCAGTTAGCGAATAATACAGCATTTTAAGAGATTATTTAATATTAATGGTTGGTTTTGCTTATATTTTAACTACTTGGTAATATAATCAGTTTAAGTATTCCGTGTTTTTGAAAATACTAAAGTACACAAGTCCGGGCAGATATAATATTAACCTCTTCTTTTATTAATAGCATTATCAAGAATCATACCTGTATACATTACTGGATCTTTTGTTGTTGAGTAAGGTGGGACATAGGCTAAATCAAAAACCTTAAAAATTCCAGTTCCTAATATTCCTCTAAACTCAAGGCTTCCACCTGTTATAACTGAATAACTTTCTGAGCAGTCTCCACAAGCATAAATATCTTCAAAGTTCGTCTGCATTTTCCTACTAACTTTAATTGCTCCAGTCGCTCCAAGTTCAATTCCAGTAACCTAAATACCTACTATATTAGGAATTACAGATCTGGCATCAGTTGAAATTACCAATTTATCAAAACCTTGATTAAAAACTTCTTCAGTTTTTAAATTCTTCACAGTTAACGTCTTGCCTTCAACATCTATACCTAAAATTTCATGCTCAATAAAAACATCCACATTATATTTTTTCTTAAAAAATGCAGTATCTCTTGGAACAAGCTCACTTCTATCCTTCACTTTGTTTCCAATATAATAAGGAAGTCCACAACCAGAATATGAAATATCCTTGTCTTTATCAAAAATAATTATTTCAGCCTCTTCATCGTTTCTCCTTGCTTTTGCAGTAGCCGAAGTTCCACCTGCTACAGCACCTATAATTACAATTTTCATTATTTTTCCTCCTTAATTTTTTAAAGAGATGGTACCTTGTTTGGTAACACCTCTTTGTATCATTAATTAATTTCTTTTTTATAACCAAAATATTTTTTTCCCCACCATAGGGCTACATTAACAAGTCCTATCATTACAGGTACTTCTATCAGTGGTCCTATTACAGCAGTAAAGGCTACCTGTGAGTTTATACCAAATACCGCGACAGCTACAGCTATTGCAAGTTCAAAGTTATTACTAGCTGCTGTAAAAGATAAGCTTACTGTTTTAGGATAATCTATACCAGCTTATAAATTTCCTCCATTTACCTTGCCTAATCGATATTCTGCTGAAATATTAGTTTCCCCTTGCTGAAAACGCAACGAACTTGAACATATTATTAATTTAGAAATTTGTGAAGCCACAAATAATGCATAGGTTATATCTCTTGATAAGCTTTCTGCCTCTGAATTGTATTTGGTTTGTAGATTCCATACTATAGCTTCTACGCTATTTCCAAAGGTCTCATAACTACTAAGATGTATCTTACCTGTTAGCAGAAGAGCTATTAATTTTATATGAAGAATTAATTCATATATAAGATGCTCAAACACGCCTTTTTTTTCATTACCATCCCTGTGATATAAGCAAAAATAATCGCATACAAAGTGATTTATTACCCCTAACGCTCTTGAAAATTCCCTGTTGGAAATGTTTTCCTCCTTCAATTCCTCTGAATATTTATTAACACAGTATAAGCTTTCATCTAATGTGTGTCCACACTTAATTTCGTTATTGTTAAAGTCCGGTTTTATATTCCCATATGCAAAGTCTAGTCTATTTAGTTTAAAATTGATTTCCTTTGAAATAGACTTATATATGATTTGAGATATGAGTAAGTGGGTATCAACTATCATAGTATTACACCTCCCCTATACTTATATTTTATTCCAAATTGATGCGATTGAAGTTTAGATTGGGTTAAAATATGGTTATCTTATGATTAAACGTTTGGAATTGTTAACTTGTACTTAACAAGGCTTAATACTGACATTACATTGAAAAGGTATAATTTTAGATGGAACATAAAAATATTTTACGAGGTGTGATTATGGATATAGATTTAGAAATAGAATTAGCTAGAATAATTGAAAGTAAAGAAATTACTACAGTATTTCAACCAATAGTAAATTTAAATAATGCAGAAATAATAGGATATGAAGCCCTTAGCAGAGGCCCATTAGATTCTCCCTTGTATCTCCCTGACAAGCTTTTTAAAGCAGCGGATAACTTTAATAAAAGTTGGGAATTAGAATCTCTTTGCAGAACTAAAGCTATAGAAAAATCCAGCAACCTTAGCAAAGATAAATACCTTTTCTTAAATGTTGATCCACAGATATTTAAGGATGAAAAGTTTAAAAAAGGATTCACTAAAGAGTTTCTTGCTTGTCATAATATGTCTCCGGACTCTATTATATTTGAAATCACTGAAAAAACTGCAATAGAAGATTATAATAGCTTTAAAATTGCATTAAATAATTATGTGAATCAAGGATATAAAATTGCCATAGATGATACAGGTGCTGGTTATTCAGGTTTGAAAACTTTAGCTGAAACAAAACCCCATTACATAAAAATAGATATGGATTTAGTTAGAAATATAGATACTGATACTTTTAAACAAGCTATAATGAAAACCTTTGTTTCACTTTCAAATGCAACCAACATGAAACTAATTGCGGAAGGCATCGAAACAAAAGAGGAGTTAATCACCCTCATCAATCTTGGAGTATATGCTGGACAAGGCTTCTTTCTTCTTAGGCCTGCAGGCACATTTCTAGACCTGCCTGAGGAAATAAAATGTTTAGTAACGAATCTTAATATGCCTACTTCCAGGAAAAATTATGATTTCCAAACTCATATCGGTGCAATCACTCTTAATGATATTCCCTTTCCTTCCTCTACCTTAAGTAAAGATTTAGGAAACTTCTTTCACGAAAAAAGTGTTACTGGGGTTTGCATTGTTGATAATGCTCGTCCTGTTGGCCTAGTGATGAAATATTGTTTAGACTCTGTACTAGCTACCCAATATGGAATTGCCGTTTTTTCAAAAAGACCAATTTCACTTGTTATGGACACCAGCCCTTTAATTGTTGATTATTATACTCCTGTATTCGAAGTTTCTAAATTTGCCATGGAAAGAGCAGATGAACAAATATATGATTATGTTATAGTAACCAAAAACTCAAAATATCATGGTGTAGTCACAATAAAAAGCTTACTTCAGCATACAACTATGCTTGAAAGAAATTATGCTAGGGAACTTAATCCGCTAACTGGATTACCTGGGAATTCTATAATTGAAAATACCATTTCTGATATTATTGATTATAACTACGAAATTTGTTTATTATACTTAGATTTAGATAATTTTAAAGTTTATAACGATACCTATGGTTTCGAAAATGGAGATAAAATTTTAAAGTATTCAGCAAATTTAATCCAGAATAAAGTTAAAAGTGAATTTCCATTTAACAGTTTCGTTGGTCATATCGGCGGAGATGATTTTGTTTGTATGCTAAAAACCTCCTATGAACAATGTAAAATTTTTTGCAGCGAAATAATAGGAGATTTTAATAAAGAAGTCTTAGAGTTCTTTAATGAAGAAGATAAATCCAATGGTTATATAGAATCAATGGATAGAAAAGGTAATACAGATATATTTAATCTTACTTCAATATCTATCGCCGGACTTTATGGAAATTTAAAAAACTTTAAATCTCCTGAAGAAGTAGCTCAAACTATTAGTAGAATCAAAAAAGATGTCAAGGATAAAGGTGGCAATAACTTTATAATAATCTCTCTTAAATAAAGCAATATTTTTTAAAAGGGTGTGTAAAATTGAAGATTAACAGTAAATTAAATTTCAAACTAAAGGGTAAACTAATGACAGCCTTTATCTCCCTAATTACTATATTTAGTATAATAATTTTTTTAGTAGTAAATTATCAAATTACCAATCTTGAGCATAAAAATATTAATGAAACTATAAATGCTGCTTCTCAAATGGGTATGTCTTATATCAATGAAGCCTACATAGGTGACTATGAAATA
>JACMJL010000318.1 GCA_014380625.1 Clostridiaceae bacterium | reverse complement strand
CTAAAGAAATGAGCATCCAGGAATTAATTGAAAATATTATTGAAGAAATAAAAAAAACAATTTTATTAGAATAGCTAAGCGAAATAACCCTAGCATAGTTATTCTATGTAAGGGTTGTCACAATGAAGTATAGAGCAAAATAGACCATAAGCTGGCTTATTATTATTTTGAAGCTGCCTAAAGTAACTAGTGAAGTAATATTCTATTCTATGATAAAAGACAGTCCTAAAGCGGCTGTCTTAATTTTTATTTTACATTTTCAGCTATATAATAGATTAACTTTTCTGTAGTTTCCCAGCCAATACAAGGGTCAGTTATGGACTTCCCATATATATCTTCACCTATATTTTGTTTCCCCTCTATTAAATAACTTTCAACAAGCAATCCTTTAATCATAGTTTTTAAAGTAGTATCATATTTTCTGCTCATCAACACTTCTCGAGCAATACGTGGTTGTTCATTATAGTGTTTCATAGAATTTGAATGATTGGTATCAATAATTATTGCTGGATTTACTAGTCCTTGTTTTGAATACTCATTTGTCAAGTTTATTAAATCTTCATAATGATAATTTGGCAAATTCCGTCCATAAGAGTCTACTGCCCCTCTTAAAATTGCATGAGCTAATGGATTTCCAGAGGTTTCAACCTCACATCCATTATATACAAAGGTATGATTTAATTGAGCTGCATATATTGAGTTAAGCATTACTGATATATCTCCGCTAGTTGGATTTTTCATTCCTACTGGAACTTCCACTCCACTTACAGTAAGTCTATGTTGTTGATTCTCTACTGAACGGGCTCCGATGGCAACATAAGCTAGTACATCTTCAAGATAAGAATAATTTTCCGGATAAAGCATTTCATCTGCTGCGGGTAAATTATACTCACATAAGGCTCTAAGATGCAACTTTCTAATGGCTTTTAATCCTTCTAATAAGTCTGGCTCCTTATTAGGATCAGGTTGATGTGCCATTCCCTTATATCCCTCTCCAGTGGTTCTAGGTTTGTTAGTGTATATTCTAGGTATAATTATTACAGAATCTTTTACTTTTTCCTGTATCAAGGCAAGTCTTCCTAAATATTCGCAAACAGAATCTTCATTATCTGCGGAGCAAGGTCCTATTATTAGGATAAACCTATCATCTTTGTTCTCAAATACGTTTCTAATTTCATCATCTCTAGTTTTCTTTAATTGTTTAAAATGCTCTGGTATTGGAAGCTCAGCTATTATTTCTTCAGGCGTTGGTAGTTTTTTTATTATTTTAATTCCCATAAATTATCTCCTTCTCTGTAGTTGTTAAAGTAATTTTACCAAAGTGGTAGGAATAGTCAAGATAAATTTAACAAACTAACGTGGTAAAGTGATATTTTTTATTTATATCATAACAATCTACGCATATTTCATTAAAGTTAAATATAATATTTGTATTACATAATACATTTAGAATATAATTAACTTAGTATACTTAGAGAAAGGATTGAATTTTTTGAAACAAAAAATATATGAAATTCCTATTTGGGATGCCTATGCTTTAGAAAATTGTGAGTGTCCTGTTTGTTCCATTGAAAAGAAAGCCGAGGATCAATTTATAGAAACACTTTTTACAGAGATGGTAATGGATGTAAACTTAAATCCTCAACTCACTTCAGCATTTAGATTTTGTCATGAACATTTTGAAAAACTTTATAAATATCCTGATAAATGTGGTTTAGCAATCCTTACTGATAGGATTTTGTATTTAGAAATAGAAGCTCTTCAGCAAGCAAAAAAAGGTACTGCCATTAAAAAAAGCTTAAAACCAGCGTTTCTTAAAAAATCCTCCTCAAACTCAACTCACACAGAAAAAGAATGTTTATTATGTAACAAACTAAGTAATGATATGAGAAATTATTGTGACACAATTATAAAATTATGGCAAAAGGATAGCACCTTCAAGAGTATTTTTGCACACTCCAGAGGATTTTGTTTAAAACACTTTAATGAGATTCTTATCAATAATACTGCTAGTAGCGACTTCAAAGAAAAATGTATATCCCTTCAAGAAAATAACCTTCAAAGACTTCAAGAAGAATTACAGTGGTTTATTACTAAAAATGATTATAGGTTTGTAAACGAATCTTGGAAAACTTCAAAAGATGCTCTTTTACGAACAATTTTAAAATTAATTGGAAATTATAATACTAAAATTTAGATTTACCTACATATTTCTTATAATGTTTATTAAATAGAAAAGTAAAAGGGCTGTCTCAAAAAATTATTTTGAGACAACCCTTTTTTGAAGATATCCTAATACTTCTATTTTAAGGTTTCAACAATAGTCAAGTTTATATAATCTAATAGGTTTAAATCATAATTCTTAACAGCTCTTTTAAGACCACCATCATAGTATACTTTAATAATTGGTCTATCTGGAAAACCTTTATTTTGGGAAATGATACTTCCTTCTATGCCATTAGATAATCTTATTTTACAACCTCTTGGGTATATAGCGAAGGTTTCCTTAAATGTATTAACCATATAACTATCAAACATTATATTATATTTTGTAAGTATAAATTCATAAGCATCATTAGGGTTAAATCTATCTCTATAACTTCTATTTGCAGATAAGGCAGTAAACACATCGCAAATACTCACTATTTTTGCAAATATAGATATTTCATCTCCACTAATTCCATAGGGATATCCATTTCCATCTATACGCTCATGATGTTGAAGTACAATGTCTAAAACTATTTTATCTTTGATCCCAGCATTTCTCAATAAAAGCTCCCCATTAAGTGTATGATTCTTAATCTCATTAAATTCGTCAATAGTTAGTTTTTCCTTTTTATTTAAGATGTTTATGGATAGTTTCATTTTACCTATATCATGTAAAATAGCTCCTAATGCCAAGGAACTCAATTCTTCTGGTTTTAAATTAAGTTGAATGCCAAGAAATGTTGCCATTATACTAGTATTGACACAATGAACATAAGTATAATCATCATATTCCTTTAAATCAAATATACTAGTGTTAATTTCCCCAGTTTCCACAATATACTTAACCATATCGTCCACTATATAAAGTTCTTCTTCTATTTTAGAAGAGTCTTCCCCGAATATAGCATCAAAAAATCCGGGAATTACATTAATCATAGTTTCTTTAATTGCATTCAATTTCTTAATGGAATCAGATGAAACCTTATTCTTTGATTTAACAATAACATAATAAATGCCTGCAGATTTTATTGCCAGTATATGCCCTTTGCTTAATTCTATTCCTTTTTTTAACAAGATAGTATCATAAGCATCCATAAGATCTGCGGCTAAAATATCTCCTTCTTTTAAGTTTCTAGTTAGTACGATTTCCATAAAACCATCTTCCCCTTAAAATGCATCAAATATATTTGTTTTACTCATTAAAACAACTCTTGCAGGGCTCCCATTTCCATCTTTAAGTTTCAAAGGAAGTGCTGTCATAAAATATTCTCCAGCTTTAACTTCACTAAGCTGTAATCCTTCAATAATGAGAATATCTTTACCTAATAAGAAAAAATGCGCTGGAAACTCAGCACTACCAAACTTGTCTACAGAAAAATAATCAATTCCAATAGTTAAGATCTCTTTATCCGCAAGATACTTAGCAGCTTCTCCTGATAAATATACAAAATTAATGTTAAATTCTTTTTCCTTAAGATATTCAGAATTTTTTGTCTTAAATAAAATTCTATCGCCTTTATTAATGTTTAAGTTCTTTATATCTTCTATACCAATAAAGTTCTTATCCATTATTTCGAAAACCTTTGCTGGACCTATTAATCTGTTCATATCAATTTCATGTATAGTTTTACCTTTATCATAAAAATGCTTAGGCGCGTCAATATGAGTTCCTGTATGACTCCCAAAGGAAATTAAAGATACGTTAGCCACATCTCCCTTTGAAATGCTCATAGGCTCCTCTATTTTCACCTTAGGATCACCTGGGAAAACTAAAAGTTCTTCACCAATGGTCAAGGTAACATCATAGTAAATCATTTCATCCATATTATTTCTCCTTTTATTACGTTTACTTCACAGAAACATTTTGTTTATTGAACTATAAAACCTGATGGAATACTTCTTGGACCATAATTACTACAGGGATGGTTCATAGTTTGTCCATTAAAAACCATTTGTGTTGAAGCTCCTCCATCTAAATTAGCTGCATTAAATGCTCCATGCTCTAACATTATATCTTGAGCCTGCTTTAGTGTTGCACCAATACTTGAAATTTGCCTTCCATCTATAACTAAAAACATTATTGTCCCATCAACCTTTTGGCCTATTAGTGTTCTTGGTTGTAGACCCCCACCACCATTACCTTCAGTAATTAACGGTTTTCCATTTACAATTAAGAAAGGACCAAAAGATGCCGCATCTCTTATTTTTGCTTCTTTTAATTCTTGTAAGTTGTAACGACCTAAAACTAAAACATTTTGTTCATTTATTCCTATTATTTCATACTTAGTTGTTGAATTTCCAAATAGCACCTTTTCATTTTCAATTAGAGCACCTTCAGGTGTGCCACCATTACCTTGTCCATTTATATCGGAAAAACCACCTGCATTTATAGCTGCTACCGCATTATATCTTTTAGCTATAGCGTCAAGTTTCATACCACTTACTCCTATTTTATCAGAAGTTCCTATAGATACTCTTGCAGGGTTAGTAATCTCTAATAAATGGGCTTTAAATTTCCCAGTGCTTACATTAGTGTATACTATACCTGTTTTATCTATCTTGTCTACTTTATTTGTATCAACCTTATCATCAATTACACTTTGTGGAATAACTATTGCGGTTTCATCTGTCTTTTCTTCTATATCATTTACCTGGTTTTCATCCATAATACCCTTAATCACCTTTTCACTTAAAAAGGTTTTTGCCAAATATTGATGATTTAGAGTAGTCATAGCAGTAGTAACTAGCATATCCCTAGTATTTTTAAAGGGTCCGTAAAATACCATAGGTATAGAAAATACGCTAAGTACTAAACCTTGTATAAAAATAAACAATAACATATTAATTATTATCCTTAAAGTCCTTTTTATTTTTATTACCTCCCTTCATATAACTAATTTTACCATAAAACCCTATAAAGCTAAAGCATTCCTCCATCAACTTTTATAATTTGCCCTGTAATATATTTGGAATCTTCTCCTGCTAAAAAAGCAACAAGTTTTGCAACATCTTCACCTTTTCCAAATTTCCTCATAGGTATCTCTGCTTCTAATTGTTTCTTTTCTTCAATGTTTAAAAAATTATTCATCTCTGTTTCTATAACCCCTGGTGAAATTGCATTTACTCTTATACCTGAAGCTCCTAATTCCTTAGCTAATGCCATAGTAAAGGAATTAACACCACCCTTTGAGGCTGAATATATAACCTCACAAGATGCACCAACACTTCCCCATATTGAGGATATATTTATAATGCTTCCCTTTTCTTGTTTAAGCATTTGAGGTATAACTGCATGGCTACAATTAAACACACCCTTAAGATTAACATTTATTAAATCATCCCAGTTTTCTTCTGTCATGTCCATTAATAACCCTATTTTTGAAACCCCTGCATTATTTACCAGTACATCTATCCTTCCCAAGGTCCTTGTTATTTCCTTCAGCATCTCATGTGTCTCTTTAAAGCTTGCAATATCCCATTTGAATTTTAGTCCGTAGCCACCAACTTCTTTAACTGCTTCTAAGGTTTTATTTGCTCCCTCATCGTCTTTACTGTAATTAATAACTATTATAGCTCCATGTTTTGCAAGTTCTATAGCTATACTACTTCCAATTCCTCTAGATGCCCCTGTTATTAATACTACCTTACCTGCTATACTCACGCTTCCACCTATTCCTTGCTTAATTGCCTTAATTTATTCCCTAAAAAAATATTATCATTAAAAGTTTCACTTCTCAACTGTTTTTTTCTTGACAAGACATTTATAATGTATATAGACATATTTAAAACTAGGAGGCAATTATGCTAGAATTTAAACCACTTTCACTGGAAGATAATACCTTTCTACAAAAGTATTTAAAACCTTATTCCTTTAAAACTTGCGAATATTCTTTTACTAATTTATTTATTTGGAGAAAAGGTTGTGATATTAAGTACACTACCTATAAAGATGTACTTATACTTCTTAAAACAGATTTTAATAATAACTACTATTTTATGCAACCAATTGGTTATAATAAAGAAAATTTAAAAGAAATAATTGAAATTCTAATTCAGTATAAACAAGAAAACCAGCTTCTCTATTTATTTAAAGACCTAGAGACTAACTTTATAGAAGACTTCAGAGAAATTTATCCCGATTCTTTTGAAATTATTGAGGATATTGATAATTTTGATTACATCTATGAAAGTTCCAAATTAATCTCCCTCTCTGGTAAAAAACTTCACGGTAAAAAAAATCACTATAATAACTTTGTAAAAAACAATGAATACAGAACCAGTCCAATTAACTGCGAAAATATATGTGAATGCATAATTGCAGCAAGAGAATGGGTTTATAAAAATGATTCAAAAGGATACTTACTATATGAATTAGAAGCTATTGAAGAACTTCTTAAAAACAGATGTAATCTTCATTTCGATGGCATGGCCGTGTATGTGGACAATAAACTTTCTGCCTTCACTATTGGTGAAAAAATAAATGAAGTTATGGCAATAATACATATTGAGAAGGCAGCCTCAGAAATAAACGGTCTATATGCTTATATTAATAAAACCTTTATAGAAACCTATTATAGTGAAGTACCCTTTATTAATAGAGAGCAAGATTTAGGTATAGAGGGATTAAGACGAGCAAAAAAGACCTACTATCCTTTAAAGCTAGAACCAAAATATATTATAAAATAAATTTGCACATAAATTTAAACTATGTTACTATTATTATATAAAGGAAAATAATTGTTAATTAATATTAAGTATTGGAGGTTTTTTTATGAAAGTTAATTTTGCTGGAAATGATTTTGATCTACTAGGTAAAGAATTAAAAGTTGGAGATTTAGTTCCTAATTTTACTTTAGTAAGTAATTCACTTACACCGGTTTCCTTAAAAGATACAGAGGGTGTTAGAGTTTTTATAGCTATTCCTTCTTTAGATACAAATATTTGTGATCTTGAAGTCGTTACTTTTAATGAAAAAGTAAGCGAGCTACCACATATTACAGTTTATACAGTTTCTATGGATTTACCTTTTGCACAAGCTAGATGGTGTGCTAATAAAGGGATAAAGAATGTAATAGCACTTTCAGATTATAAGGATAGAACTTTTGGACAAAATTTTGGTGTATATATTGAAGAAGTCGGTCTACTTACTAGAGCTTCCTTTGTAGTAGACAGTGCAAATATAGTTACTTTTGTTGAATATCTCCCTGATGTATCACTTGAACCAAACTATTATGATATATTAGAGGCTGCAAAAGCCGCAAAATAAAAAAAGCTGCGTTAACAACGCAGTTTTTTTTTATCTGTGATTCATATTTCTAGACTTCCAACTTTCTTGAACTTCTACATTAGGAAGACTTTCCAAATTATTATTAGCATCACTATCCGGAAGGCTTCTTAAAAATTCCTCACCATTTTTAGAGACAACAACAGAAACTCCTTTTAATGCTCCTTGTTTTGCCATAAGAACAGCTTGTTCCTTCGATACAAGTTCACCAGTATCAAGTTTATAGGCATTAATTTCTCCCCTGCTATCCCTAGAAACACCTTCTATGACATGACTAAAACCTTCATCATTACTCAAAATATATGCCTCCTTATAATTTATCAATCCTATTCTAGTTTCTCGCATTTAATGAGTTTTATACCAAGCAAAAACAATATTAATTATATTTAATATTATTTTAATCAATTCTTTAGGAGTTCTTTAGTTATATTTTAATATTAACTCATATAATTTATGTAAAGAAATTAATAGGAGGAGTGAATTTTATGTTTAGACATGGTCAATTTGGAATGCATACATTAGAACAAGCTACTAATAATTATCCACTAATGATAGGACTTATGGCAATTAGATTTGTGATTTTTGTTGTTATTCTAGTTTTAATAATAAAGTATGTTAGAAAATATCTCAATAATAATAGTTATCCTATAAGTATTTTAAACGAAAGATATGCAAAAGGTGAAATAATTACATAAAACTAAGAATCTTTTTTGCTAATTCTTCAATATACCTATTGTCAGTACCGCAACATCCACCTAATATTTTCAACTTATTATTAACCCTTAGTTCAACCATTGAATTAATTAACAGGTCAAAATCCTCAGTTTGCAACTCAATATTATCATTTAAACTTTCAGGATTTGCTGTAGATGTATTTGCTTGG
>JACMJL010000317.1 GCA_014380625.1 Clostridiaceae bacterium | reverse complement strand
TTACATCTCCCAAGTCATTTAACTTTTCCCAAGATAAGTCTCCTGGATTAAGTGTATGTCCATCTAATACCACTATTTTCATAGTGTCACCTCAATCTTTATTTATTATTTATATATATCTATTCTATATATTATATAATGAATTATATAAATTAATGTATTGATTAAAAAAAGATGCCCAAGCATCCTTTTTTTTAATTCCATTAACTAAATAACTTTTGCCAAGTAAGTTTAAAGCTAGTTTTCCAGATCAGAAGGATAAACAAAGCACTTACAATAATGTTCGCAAATACACCTAAGGGTATAAATTTTACCACAATATGCATTAATGTTACACCCATGACCATAGCAACAGAACCGAAAACTACACCAATATTATTCTCCTGTTTAAAGGTAAAATCTCTAGAAAAGGGAAGTTCCTTGGCCACAAGTTTTAAAACAATCAGCGTAGTAGCTATCAAATTCAAAAATATTAAAATCAAATCAAAGATTATTTTAGGTCCACAAAAAACCAAAAATATTAAAGCTACAACCAAATATATAGGTAATATAATCTTAACAAACATTCCTTTGTATGCGCCTTTATAGATTGGAGTGGGTGATTTGATAGGAAGAACTCTGTATACCCAGGCGCCCTTAAACTTTTCACTTCTATTTATTGAAATAACTACTAAAGATAACATCATTATTGTTATGTACATAAAGAGATAATAATATCCTTTCGATATATCTGAAATAGCCTCTGATATGGATTTTGCGGAAGTAAAGATATTAACTAAAAATACAAAAGGCATAACAACAGCAAATGCAAGTGTTGGATATATGGTTAACTTTAATTTTCTTTCACTTGAAATCATATTCTGTGTAAACCTATAAAAAATACGTTCTTCCTTGTCTCTACACAAAATATCAGCTACTTTTTTATTCCATTTCATTTTATTAGCAATTGATCTACCCTTCTTCTTACTATTATTATTAAGTTTTTGAAGATTTTTTTCAAAATAAGTTGATATAAACTTAAAATATAATATAAAGGCTAATAGTGGAATTAATATACACAAAACACTCATTAAATAATAACCCTTTGTATTATTAGCTTCTAATAATACACTAAAGGGAGCTGCAAACCAAGAGGAAGGCAGTAGAAATGTCCACCACTTTAATGTAAAGGTTGCTTTTACGTTAACCAACTGAAATACATGTCCTATCAATTGGTATACTACCATCATAACAATGGATAATAGGATTTGAAAGTAGTTTATCATATCTTTAAGTTTCTCGCCATCAAAGAACTTCAATACTAAAAAATAAAGTATAGAGGTAAAGAATATAACAAAGCCCGCTACCAAAGTTAATTCCAGGAGAAAAAGTACTAAAAAAACTACACCATACCTTACAGTTCCAATAATAATTGTTCCTGCAGAAATTGCTAGTGTAAGCTTTGAAAGATAAATAGCAATGTGAATTATCTTTGCAGCATTTATAGTCTTCCCCTTTATTGGCCTTGGCATAAGAATATTCTTATCATTCATATCTAATAACACCGTAGAAAAATCAGAGATCATTGTACTCATAGTCATAAAAATTAACATACCAAAAACAATGTTCATCTTTAAAAAGAGAGGTGCAGGGATTACTATCATTATTCCTATAAATATACCCATAAATCCATATAAGAGCAAGGAGGAATTGTAATTATTTTTACCCTCATCTGTTTTGTTGCTCATTATTGTTGGAATTCGTCTCTCATCAGTGGTGAGTTTTAATTGAAGTATTTTCCTCATTATTTTATAATCGATACCGCTTTTCTCAAAAAATCGGCTAAACTTATCTATAAATTTTAAGATTTTAAATTCTTTCAATTTTTAGGCCTCCTTTAGTATAGCAACGAACTCACCTGCAACTTCTTTATGCTTGTTAAAACCAGTAAGATCGTTAAAAATACCTTCTAAGGAGCCCTCTTTAGATTTAGCCTTTAATTGCTCAAAACTTCCATCAGCAACTATTTGTCCACCATTTATTAATATAATTCTACTACTTATTTTCTCAACCACATCCATAATATGTGAGGAGTAAAAAATAGTTTTGCCCTCTGCTGCTAGTTCTGATAAAATTTCCTTATAAACCATAACACTATTAGCATCTAATCCACTAAGGGGTTCATCTAAGAATAAAATATCAGGGTTATGAATTAGACTTGCGATTATTAAGACCTTCTGCTTCATACCCTTGGAAAAAGAGGATATTCTATCATCATACACATACTCAATTCCGAAGAGCCCCATAAGTTTTCTTCCCTTTACATCAGCTATTTCAAAATCCATACCATAAATCTCTCCAATAAAGGTAAGATACTCTCTGGCAGTAAGGTTGTCATAAATCTCAGCAGTTTCAGGAATATATCCTATTCTTCTTTTGTAATTTACATCCTCACTGGATATTTTTTCACCAAATATCTTTATTTCTCCCTTATAGCCCTCTAAGATACCTAGAAGTATCTTAACTGTAGTACTTTTTCCTGCTCCATTAGGACCTATATAACCTATTATTTCTCCCTTATATATATCTAAATTAATTCCTCTTAATACTTCATTAAAGCCATAACTCATACTTAATTCTTTAATTGAAACAATTGGTTCCTTATTAAGCTCCATATTTATCATCTCCCTTATAGATTATATTCTACATAAAGGTGTTTTCTCCCTTTATGTGATAGATGCTTTATCTATAATATGTTTCAAATATTCTTATAACTTCTTCATTTAGAATTCTATCTTTTATAGCCAATCTTATATAACTATCATCTAGTCCAATAAAATTATTGCCTCGCCTTATTAGTAACCCTTTACTTAAGGAATAATTAAATAACTGTTGCCCATTAATTCCATTAAGTTTACAAAGCAAAAAATTGCAATTGCTCTCAAAAACTTTTTCAATGAAGTTTATTTTTCTTAACTGCTGAGGAAAATAATTCTTTTCCTCTTCTATCCAAATTAAAGATTTATTAATATAACCTTCATCCTTTAAAACATATTTTACTGCTACTTCAGCAAAACAATTTATGTTCCAGGGAAGTTGAATCCCTCTTAATTCTTCAAGGAATTTTATATTTTTACTCACTGCATAACCAAACCTAATACCAGGTAAAGCAAAAAATTTAGTTAACGCCCTTATAATAACTAAACAATTATATTTTTCAGTATCTTTGATAAAACTTTCTTCTATATTTCCTGTAAATTCAATAAAAGCTTCATCAATTATTATGATTTTATTATTTTTTTCACAGAACTCTAAAATTTTTCTAAACTTGTCCTTGTTAATAACATTTCCAGAAGGATTGTTAGGATTGCCTATTACTAAAACATCTGAGAACTGTATTTTTTTATAAATATCTTCATAATCATAACTCATATCATCTTTAAGGGAGGAATATACTACCTTAGCCCCATTTTTTCTTGCACTACTTTCATATTCACTAAAGGAAGGTACTGGTATAAGAACATTTTTAAAAAAACTTATTATTATATCTATTACCTCAACTGCCCCATTTCCAAGTAATAAATCTTCTCTTAAAAAATTAACTTCATAATATTTTTTAAGATATAGGCTTAAACCTTGCTTTAATTCCCTATAATGAGGGTCTGGATACTTAGTAAGCAGCAACAAAGCCTCATTTATATTTGCATTAAAACTTTCTGGAACACCAAAAGGGTTGATATTAGAACTAAAATCTACTATATTTGAAACTCCTACTGAATATATATCTCCACCATGTAAATAATCCAACTAAATCAACTCCTTCACCAAAAGTATTATTACTAACAGTAACACTTCTGAAGCATACATCAATTGTATTGCAGCTATAATATGTTCCTTAGACAGTTGTTTTATCTTATCCCCCATTGTAGGTTTAATTAAAGTCTCACCAAAATAAACATTTGTTCCACCTAGTTGAATTTTCAGGGCTCCAGCCACTGCCGCCTCAGGGTAAGCACAATTTGGACTTTTATGGTTTTTTCTATCTCTCCACATGATTCTTAAGCTATTAATTATACTACCGCCTTTAATTGGAGATACTAAAGAAAGGAGTATTCCAGTTATCCTTGCTGGAATAAAATTAAATACATCATCTGTTTTAGCTGGAAAAAAGCCTATAAATCTATACTTCTCATTCATATATCCTAGCATTGAATCCATAGTGTTTATTCCCTTATATAGCATTGCTAATGGAGCCCCTCCTATAATAGCAAAAATCATGGGAGCAATAACTCCATCAGAAGTATTTTCTGCTACAGTTTCTACATCAGCTCTAATTATTTCTCCTTCAGTTAAAAGTGAAGTATCTCTTCCCACAATATAAGATAGCTTTATCCTAGCTTCTTCTATTCCTTTTTCCTTCAAAGCTGTATAAACCTTCTTTGCCTCTGAATGAAGGCATCTAGCCGCTAATGTCGTCCATAAAATAAGCACATTTATTAGGTGAAACAATAGTGGTATATTCTTTGCTGCTTTCAAAATAGTAAAGGGGATTATAAAACTTATGAAGGCCACAATTACAACTACTCCCCCTCCATAAATTTTCATAGTTTTATTACTCTTAATATGTCTTCTTCCAAAACCCTCTAAAGCTTTAATAAGTTTCCCTATGTATTTTATGGGGTGAGGAAACCAATATGGATCTCCAATTATCCAGTCTAATATTACCGCGGCTAAAATATCATACATTTTTTTCTATGCCCATAATTCTATAAATTTCCTTAATATCTAAGCTATCTCTTACAATTTGCGCTAAGTGATCCAATTCTTGTTCTCTAAGGTTCTCATACTCTTTTGACTTTCTTAATTGGAGTCCTTTTGTATTCCTAATTTTATTTAAAAGGTATTCTCTAAAGGCTACTCCGTCAAATATTCCATGAAGGTAACTTCCCATTATTCTACTATCTGAATCTATTGCCCCTTCAAAATAATTTACATCTTTACCATTTTCCTTAACTATATTAAAGATATTTGTTGCCTTTTCTCTTAGGGTTGTAATTCCCATGTGGATTTCATATCCATATAAAGTTTTATCAAGATTAAAACCTGTAGCTTCAACCCTTGTAGTTACCTTTTCTTTTTCTAAAACCGTCTCGATATCTAGTAACTCCATTGCCTTTACATGGGTAGTAGAACCTTCTACCCCATAGGGATCTTTTATAAAGTTACCTAGCATTTGATACCCTCCACAAATTCCTAGTACCTGACCTTTGTAATCCTTGATGGCTACTTCAAGGCCACCTTTTCTTAATTTTATTAAGTCATCAATTACATTTTTACTTCCCGGAATTATCAACAAATCCGGTTCACCAAGTTCGTAAGCGGTGGTAACATACCTTACAGACACATCCTCTTCAATTTTCAGGGCATCAAAATCAGTAAAATTTGACATATGAGGAAGCTTGATAACAGCAATGTCAATTTCATTATTAATCTTATTGTTATATTCCATGGCGCCATCTTCATCCTCTAATTGTAAATGAAAATATGGTACAACACCCAAATTAGGTCTTTTTATTATATCTATTAACATATCAACGCCTGGCATTAAAATATCTAAATCTCCTCTAAATTTGTTTATAATAGTTCCTTTTACTCTAATTTTCTCTTCCTCCGTTAACAATAACATAGTTCCTGCCAAAGAAGCAAAAACTCCACCCTTATCTATATCTCCCACCAAGAGCACTGGTGCATCTATTAATTTTGCCATGCCCATGTTTACTATATCTCTATCTCTTAAGTTTATTTCAGCAGGGCTTCCTGCCCCCTCTAAAACTATAATTTCAAATTGTTTTTCTATCTTTTCAAATTCATCTTTCAGCATGTTGGCAAAAAGCAACTTCATATTTTGATATTCTTTAGCTGATGCATTACAATATACTTTTCCATTAACAATTACCTGACACATTCTATCTGAACTTGGCTTTAAAAGTATAGGATTCATAAAAACCTCTGGTTCTAATCCTGCAGCATAGGCCTGAAGAACTTGCGCTCGTCCCATCTCTTTTCCATCCATAGTTATATAAGAATTAAGTGACATATTTTGTGACTTATAGGGACAAACACTATAACCATCCTGCTTGAAAATCCTGCATAGAGCAGCTACTAATATACTTTTTCCCACACTTGAACCTGTACCTTGTATCATTATCTTAGGCATAAAATCTCTCCCTACTGATTATTGATTTCTTTAAAAAGGCATAATAAAAGTTTTATTTGTTTTGGGATTTTTAGTTATGTACACCTGCAAGCCATAAACCTCTTTAATAGTTTCCTCGTTTAGTATTTCTTCAGGCCTTCCGTAACTATGTACACGACCTTTATCCATTAATATCATATGGTCACTGTAAGCAGCAGCTAAGTTTAAATCATGTAGTACTGCTACAATTGTAATGTTTTTGTTTTCATTTAAGGACTTAATTTCATTCATTATTTCTATTTGATGATGAATATCTAGATGTGAAATAGGCTCATCTAAAAGAATAATTTCCGTATCCTGACAAATTGCTCTGGCAACTATTACTCTTTGCCTTTCTCCACCACTTAGCTCATTAATTTTCTTATCTTTAAACTTTAAAGTGTTGGTGATCTCCATTGCTACACTGGCAAGGTGAAAATCTTTTTCCCCCTCTGAGGAGAATCTTGAGATATGTGGTGTTCTTCCCATTAATACTATATCTTCTACGGAAAAGTCAAATTCAACTTCTGTGTTCTGGGGTACTACAGCCACTTTTTTAGCTAATTGCTTGAAATTCATTGAATATATATCCATTTTTTCAATATAAATTTCTTTTTTATTAACGTTAAGGGCTTTAGAAATCAACCTCAAGAGTGTGGTTTTACCTGATCCATTGGGCCCAAGTATTGTGTAAAATTTTCCTTTTTCAATATTTATATTTATATTATTTAAAACCTTTTCATCATAAGAAAAGCTTAAATTTTTAATCTCTATCATCAAAAAACCTTCTTTTTTGTTTTATATAAAAGGTAAATAAAAAATGGCACACCAAAAATCGAGGTTATTATACCTACTGGTATTTCTGAAGGAGGTACTAAACTTCTTGCAAGTGTATCACAAATTATTAAAAAAATGGCCCCCGCAATAGCAGAAAAGGGAATTACTACTCTATTGTCTGGTCCTGTAATCATTCTGACTCCATGAGGTATAATTAACCCTACAAAACCAATTATTCCACTAACAGAAACCACTGCGGCGATCATTATAGTGCTTATAATCAGTATGTATTTTTTAAGTCCTTCCACATTAACACCTAAACTTCTTGCATTATCTTCTCCAAGTAACATAACATTGAGATCTCTAGCAAAAATGGTTATTAGGAAAATAGAAGGGATAACTATTATTAGCAGCAAATTAACTTCTTTCCAGCTTCCTGTAGAAAAACTGCCCATGGTCCACATAATAATTCTTTCAATTTGTTCTCTATTAAAGGTCATTATTAAAGAAATAATGGAGGATAACAGATAATTCAATGAAATTCCTGCTAATAGTAAGGTGGTTATTGGTACCTTTCTTCCCACCTTAGCGATGTTATAAACTAAGAAGGTAGTTACGATAGCTCCTAAAAAAGCATTAAAAGCTATGACACTTAAACCTAGAAATTCAATTTCTTTTAAAAACACCATGGTAATGCTAGCTCCAAGGGCTGCCCCGGAGGATACTCCAAGAACAAAAGGATCCGCCATTGGATTTTTAAATATTCCTTGAAATGAAGCTCCAACTACTGAAAGAGCTGCCCCAACTAAACAAGCTAAAATTATCCGTGGCAATCTAAGCTGCAGTAATATTATTATAGAAGTTGTTTTTATACCTGAAGTATTAATAATCCCGTTAATTATTGGAATCTTACTCATAATAATTCTAGCTGACTGCTTAAAGGATATATCTGCTACTCCAAAGTTTGCTGCACCAATGACTACAAGCAGGAGTATACATACTCCTGCTATAAAAAACCTCTTATAGTAACCCTTCTTTTGTAAAAAAGTCATATTAAAACCCCTTTTATTTGAAAAGTTCTGGATGGATTAGCTTAGCTATAGCTTCAAGGCCTTCCGCTAACCTTGGTCCTTGTCGATCTACTATATTTTGATCCATTTCCAAAAGCTTTCCACCCTTAACTGCTTTTAAATCCTTATATCCAGTTGTAGCTTCAATACCTTTTTTTGAATCGTAATCCTTAGAACAAATTAATATATCCGGATTTTTTTCTACAAGTTCCTCAATGCTATATTTCCAGCCCGTTACATCCGCTGCAGCATTTTTTCCCCCAGCCATTTCAAGCATATTGCCTATGAAGGTATCTTTACCTGCAGTATAATCTCCAGATTTTCCAAAGCCTACTACATAATAAACACTTGGTTTGCTTGCAGTCTTTACTTTAGCTTCAACTTGAGCTACCTTTTTTTTCATATCTTCTACAAGGCCTTTTGCCTTTTCATTAGCATTTAAAACTTCTCCAACTTTTGTTATAGTATTGTATACTCCATCAAAATTCTCTTCTCCGTATAAAACTATTACTTTAATATTCAAATCTTCTAACTTTTTAACTACATCCTTACTAAAATGAGTAGATGCGATAACCACATCCGGTTTTAACTCAACAATTTTTTCTAAACTTGGATTAGTGAGTTGACCAACAGCAGGAACCTTAGAAATTTCTACTGGATAATCATCATAATCACTTCTACCTACCAATTCTTCCCCTTTATTAAGAGCATATACAGTTTCAGCTATATTAGGTGCAATTGTAATTACTCTCTTTGGCTCCTTTTCTATAGTAACAGTTCTGTCATAGGAATCTACAACTTTTAGAGGATAGGTGGTAAGTTTTAGTGACACCACCTCTTTAGCTTTTTCTTTCTGTGCGCAACCACTAAATACCATACAAATTAAAATAGTTATAAATATAATTATTTTTTTATTTTTAAACATAGTTTCCCTCCATTAAATACAATTAATTTTTCTTAGGATTTTGAAGCCATCATTAATCTCAAACATGCTATATGTGCCAAACTCAAAGGTTAACCGCCAGTAGTCCTCCATATTCATATTAAGCAAAAGTATGGCAATGATTTTTAATGTGCCCTCATGTCCAACAAGTAATATATTCTTTCCTTCATAGGCTAAAAGAATTTCTTCTAAACACATCTTTACTCTTGAGTATAATGTTTTAAAATTTTCACCTTGGGGAAAGGAAAAGTTAATCCAATCCTCTATCCAAATTTTCCATTCCCCTTTATATTCCTCTTGTAGTTCCTTAAAATGTTTATTTTCCCAGGTTCCAAAATTTAATTCTTTTAAACCTTCATAACTTATTATCTCACTTCTATTTAAAGAAGAAATAATCTCAGCAGACTGCATTGCTCTTTCAAGGGGGCTAGAAACTACAACATCAAAGTTCACTTCACAAAGCTTCCCTCTTATATTTTCACAATGTATTTTTCCTGCCTTATTTAAGCTCACGTCCGTAAATCCATAGTAAACCTTTTTAACATTTAAATCAGTTTCACCATGTCTAACTAAATACAAGCTCGTCATATTAATCCATACCTTCCTAAAATCACAAAGGCTACTAACACTAAAATTTCTACTAATTCATTTGCAGCGCCTAAAACATCCCCTGTGATTCCATCTATTTTTGAAGATATATACCGGTTAAACATCACTATAAAAAGTGATGCTACAATTATTAACAGTAACCCCATATAATCAAACAATAATATGCTTATAATTGAACCAAAAGTAAGTGCAATTATAAAATTACTTTTTGATACCTTACCAATAAAAAGATTACCAAGCCCGCCTTCAAGCCTAGCATATTTTGAAATATAACATAAAAATACAAGCATAGTTCTTGAAATAATATTAGAGACTAACACAGCTATAACTATATAATCTTTAGGAATCGAGGTTATCATCGCTATTCTCAAGGATAAATCAAAAAATATAGCAATAGCTCCATTAGTTCCAAGTCTACTATCCTTCATTATCTCTAGCATTTTCTCCTTTTTTCTTGCTGAAAAAATCCCATCACAGGTATCCGCTATGCCGTCAAGATGTAAGGCTCCCGTGATTAAAACATTTACAAAGGTAAGAAATATTATTGCTACTAGATTTGAAAATATCAAAGAGAACAGATAATAGGCGATAGCATTTATACCACCTATTACAAGACCTATAAAAGGGAAATAGATTATACCCCTTTGAAAGTTCTCTTCCTTCACATCGATATTTATGTTAATAGGTATCCTAGTAAAAAATTGAAGCATTAAAATAAAATTCTTCATATGTACCTCATTTCACCTTTAGTGGAATTCCGCAAACTACTAAAAAAACTTCCTCAGACCTATTTGCAATATACTGATTTACCCTACCTGCAATATCTCTAAAAACTCTAGCTAGCTTATATTCAGGTACAATACCGAAACCAACTTCATTAGTAACAAGTATTATAGTTTTTGTAGTTTCTTCTGCTGCATCTATAAAATCAGCCACTTCTTTAAGAATTTCACCTTCTATTTCATTTAGCTGTTCTTCACTAAAGATCTCAATATCTTCACCAGTCTTTTCAAAAATAAGGTTTGTAACCATTATAGTAACGCAATCTAGTAAAACTACATCAAAGTCTACATCGTGATTTATAAATATATCTTTTAAATCCTTATAGCCCTCAAAGGTATTCCAATCAGAAGGGCGTCTCTCTCTATGCTTTTTTACTCTTTCCTTCATTTCTTCATCAAAAGGAATAGCTGTAGCTACATAAAGTACTTTATTATTTGATTGTATAGCTAGCTTCTCAGCAAATGTACTTTTGCCACTTCTAGCCCCACCGGTTATTAGCACTATCTTAGCCATAATTTTCTCCTTATCTTATATCTACTAAAAAATCCTCCTTAAGTTCTGCCTCTTCAAAGGTGGCCATTTCAGCAACTATTTTTGTAGCAGCCTCAATAATATTAAATACTAAAGGGCATCCTGTACCCTCTCCAAGCCTCATATTTAAATCTAGTATAGGACTTAGTCCTATCTCTTTCATCATCCATTTAAAGCCAGGTTCTGCAGAATTATGTGAAGGAATCATATACTCCCTTGTAATACTATTAATTTTATAAGCTACTAAAGCAGCAGCAGCGGATATAAATCCGTCAATAATAATTGGTATTCTATAATAGGCTGCCCCTAAATAGCAACCTACAAGACCAGCTATATCAAATCCACCAACCTTTGATAGTACATCTAAAGGGTCCTCTTTTTGTGGTTTATTTATTTCAAGGACTTTTTCGATAACACTTTTTTTATTTGTGAAATCCTCTTCCGTTAGCCCTGCACCTTTTCCAACCACTAAATCCGAAGATAACCCTGAAAAGGACATTAGTATTGCGCTACTTGTACTTGTGTTTCCTATACCCATTTCCCCTGTACCAATTATTTGATAACCACTTTCTACTAATTCACGTACAAGTTCTATACCCACTTCTATAGCTTCAACCGCTTCTAGCTTACTCATAGCAGGTCCTTTTGCCATATTAGAAGTACCTTTCCTTACTTTCCTATCCAATATTTTCGAATTATCAATGTCAGCATTAATGCCTATATCTACTATTTTAACGTCCATCCCAGCATGTCTGCTTAATACGTTAATTCCACAAATACCCTTTGTCATATTTATAGTCTGCCATTGGGTGACAAATTGTGGAGTGCAAGTAACACCTTCTTCTACTATACCATTATCCGCGCTCATAACTACCATGCATTTTTTCAAAAACTGATTTTGAACACTTCCTGTAATACCTGCTAATTGGATAGCAAGATCCTCTAGTTTTCCTAGACTACCTATAGGCTTAATTAATTTATCAATTCTAGTTATGGTGGCCTCCATAGCCTCCTTATCTAATGGCTTAATGTCCTTTTTTACTAGTTCAAATATACTCATAAAATCTCTCCTCCCAATTTAAAACAAAAAAACCACATCTTAGAGATGTAGTCACACTTATTTTTACAAATAACCAGCTAATAAATATCTGAATTAAAAATATGTAGTTTCTCATCCTCCCTCCGAAGATTTAAAGTTCTTGGCTACAGGCAGGTTTACTGGCTTTAGTTTCATTTTACTCTCCAACCTTCTCAGTTTCCCAATGGTATTTTGGATTTCATCTTCTAATACAGTAGCGGGGGCTGCAGTGGATTTAAACCACTTTCCCTTTTAACCCT
>JACMJL010000316.1 GCA_014380625.1 Clostridiaceae bacterium | reverse complement strand
GATAAAAATTACTTGAAGAAAATACTAGAGATGTTATCAATAGAAGATAGATTAGATTACTACCCATCTCAATTATCTGGAGGTCAACAGCAAAGAGTGGCAATAGGAAGAGCACTTTCAAACAAACCATCTATTATTCTAGCTGATGAGCCTACTGGAAATTTAGATTCAAAAACTTCCTCGGAAATTCTGAATCTACTAAAATATTCAATTAAAGAATTTAATCAAACCCTTATCATGATAACACATGATGTTAATCTTGCTAAACATGCTGATAGAATTTTAGTTATGGAAGATGGTGTGTTAAGTGAGAAGTCTTAACGATATAGCCTATAAATATATTGGAGTACATAAAAAAAGAAGTGTTTTAACTATATCTGGTATTACTATTGCGGTTACTCTTTTAATGAGTGTAGGAACACTAGTAGTCTCATTAAATAATACCTATATTCAAAATGCTATTAAGAATTGTGGTGATTTTGAGGCAGGATTTAGTAGTGTTGATAAAAGTACCTTAAAGAAGATAGAAGAAGATGATGTTTTTAGTAATTTTTCTGTAGTTTCTAATTTATCCAATTTAAAATTAACCAATACTGCAGACACCTTAGTTGTATTAAAATCCTATGATGAAAGTGCCTTTAGAAAAATCCCGATATCCTTACAAAAGGGTAGTCTGCCCATGAAAAGCAATGAGATATTATTGGAGGATAATGCATTAAAATATTTTGGTAATCCTAAAATTGGGGTCAAAATTAAATTGAACTTAATTGGTGAAGATAATAGTGATACAACTTATATAAGTAATCTGTCAAAAATGGAGTTTGTTTTATGTGGAATTGTAAAAGCACAGAGTTACAGTGATAATGAATCAAATATTCAGGTTATTTTTAGAAATTCACCTTTAACTGAAAATGTAAATTACAATATATATTTTAATATTAATAGCAAGAATAATTTTGATAATATCCTCGAAAATATTGCTAAGAAGTACAATATCGATTCCAAAAATATAACTTATAATTATGAATTAATATCTTTGAGAGGAAAAGCTAAAGGTCCTAATAAGAATAATGTAAATAGTATTATTACTATTTTAATGTTAGTGGTAACAATAACGTCAATTCTAATCATATATAATATTTTTAATATTTCAGTGCTTGAAAGAATTAGGCACTATGGTATCTTAAGAGCCCTAGGAGCCAATAAAAAGCAAATAAAGAAGATAGTGTTAAAAGAGGGCTTTATTTTAGGATTAATTAGTATACCTCTTGGAATATTTATGGGATATATGTTAGCCTTATTAACAATCCAATTACTAGGAAGAACAATGATTTCTGATTTAAATAATATAATAATAACTATTGATCCGAAAATTATAATTTTATGTTTTGTTTTAAGTTTCGTAACGATATTTTTATCGGTTTTAGGTCCAAGTAAAAAAGCAGCCAAGGTATCTCCCGTAGAAGCCATAACTAATAACAGGGCAGTGGAAGATATAGAAATGAAAAAAATCAACTATAGACTAATTAGAAGATTATTAGGAGTAGAAGGTGAAATCGCTTTTAAAAATATCCAAAGAAATAAAGGCAGATGTTTAATAACAATATCCTCTTTAGTTATCACCTTTGTTTTATTTATTGTAATCTCTACTTTTAATTTTTATGTACAGCAAGTAGATTCTCGTTCTGAATGGGTTATTTTTGATTATAAAGTAATGAGGGAGGGTAACTTTAATGAAAGTATCCTAAATGAAATAAAAGCACAAAAATTTATCGATAAGGTAAATATAATAAAAAATACAACCTGTGGTTCATTAGTTCCGAAAAGTAAATTAAATGTAAAGTATTTTGATCATGAGGGGGGGTTACCCCCTAAGGAATTTGATTATAATGGCGTAAAATATGCTGCTCTACCGGGAGCATCAGCAATATTAGCTTACGATACAGAAGAAATTAATGAATGTAAAAAATATTTAATTCAAGGGAAAATTAGTATAGATGATTTAACCAAAGAAAGGGGTGTAGTTCTATATTTTAGTGATAAGGTTCATGACTTAACCCTAGGAAAAGATTTTAATGAGAGAATTGCTGATATAAAGCTAGGCGATGAAATTATTTTAGATGTTAATACTAATTACCCCATATGTTATGGTGACAAAAATATAAGTGAAGGGTATAAAGTAAAGGTATTAGCAATATTAAATGATATGCCCTCAATTGATGCTATAAATCAGCCTTCATCAATAAACCTAATTACCACAGATGATGTATTTACAGACATAAAACACCAAGAAGGTATTGATTCTGTTGGAGTTAAACTAAAAAAAACAGCAAATAAAGAAGACTCAATAAATTTTTTTAAGAATTTAATGAGTAAAGATCCCTCTATATCATTAATGAATTTTGGAGATATGGCAAGGGAAGTTGAACAGGAGAGGTATACCAAAAAAACTTTTCTTTATAGTTTTGTAATTACCATACTTATTATGGGTATATTAAATATCTCAAATACTATCACCACTAATATAATTTTAAGAAATAAAGAATTTGCTACACTTAAAGCTATTGGTATGAATCAAAGAAGTATACGTAATATTATTTTAATAGAAGGGGTAATTTATGTTCTAATTTCTGTTATAGTTGGTACTACCTTAGGAATACCTATTAGTCATTTTATTAATTCAAGTTTTAGCGATATGAAAGAAATGTCACACACAATTCCTATTACTCAGATTTTTTTATGTTCTATAGTAATATTGATAATTACAATGTGCACAGTAATTTTGTCCTCTAGAAGATTAAAAAACATTAATATCACAGATTGTTTGAAAAATGAAGAATAAGTAACACTTTTTAAATTATCTCATATTATAGTAGGAAATAAATATTTTAGTGAAGAGGTAATTATGCCGTGTTTTTGTTATAAAATGAGTATTAATGGAAGAGGGGTTTTAAAGGTTGCCCCGGATATAGCCATAGTTACTATGGGTGTTATTACAGAAAATAAGAGTTTAAAGATTGCTCAAGATGAAAATTCAGTTATGGTTACAAATGTAATTCAGGAATTGATAAAACAAGGTATCTCATCAAAAGATATACAGACTGTAGACTATAATATTGAGGAACAATATGATAACGTGGATGGAAAACAAATTTTTCGAGCCTATAGAGTAAAAAACGCATTTAGAGTTACCCTTAGAGATATTAAAAGGGTGGGTGAAGTCATTGACGCCGCTGTATCAAAGGGTATAAATTCAATAAATGGAATAAGTTTTGAAATTTCCGAGCCAGATAAATATTACAATATAGCACTGAAAAAGGCCTTAGATCAGGCGGTATTCAAGGCTCAGGCTATTAAAAGTGCCTCAAGAATCTTTCTTAATAGTACACCTATAAGAATTACAGAAGAAAGCACGAATTATCTACCGGTTTATGAGCCAATGCTTTTAAAGGCAACAACAACTCCTGTAGGTCCAGGAGAAATTCAGATATCTGCTAGTCTTAAAGCTGTATTCCAGTACAAACAATACTAATAAATAATGGAGAGTCTTAGGACTCTTTTTTCAATTTGTGGTATAATTTCATTGGACAATTGTTCATTACAAGGAGTGGTAAAATGGCTTACAAAGATTTACAGCATTTTGTGAAATATTTGGAGAAAAAACAACTTATTAAAAGAATAAAAACAGAAGTGAACTCAGAATTAGAAATTACTGAGATAGCAGACAGAGTATCTAAGGAGTATGGACCTGCTTTATTGTTTGAGAATGTAAAGGGGTCACAATATCCCGTTCTGATAAATGCAATGGGAACTTATGAGAGAATGAGCATGGCCCTTGGCGTTGAAAAATTAGATGATATAGGTAGTGATATTGAAGAATTTATAGATATGGCAAACTACCTTGGACTTATGAAAAAGTTGAAATCTATTCCAAGGCTAACTAGAATGATAAGTGTATTTCCAATAAAATTGCCTACTAAAGGGGCTTGTCAGGAAGTTATTGAAAATGAACCTGATTTATTTACCCTACCCGTATTAAAATGTTGGCCTGGAGATGCTGGCAGATTTTTTACCCTTCCTCTGGTTATCACTAAAGATCCTGAAAATGGAATTCAAAATACTGGAATGTATAGGTTACAAGTATTTGATAAAAATACTACAGGCATGCATTGGCATTTACATAAGGACGGAAGAGAAATTTATGAAAAATATAAGGTTTTAGGAGGTAGAATGCCTGTATCCGTTGCCCTAGGATGTGATCCTGCTGTAACCTATGCAGCAACAGCACCACTTCCAAAAATGATTGATGAGATGATGTTTGCAGGTTTTTTAAGAAAAGCACCAGTAAAACTTGTTAAATCAATTACAAATGATATTTATGTCCCTGCTGATGCAGAATTTATTATAGAAGGATATGTAGATGTTAATGAAGAGCTTAGACTTGAAGGTCCCTTCGGAGATCATACAGGATATTACTCTCTTGCAGATTATTATCCTGTATTTCATGTAACTTGTATTACACATAAGAAAAATCCTATTTATCCTGCAACTATAGTGGGTAAACCTCCTATGGAAGATTGTTATATGGGAAAAGCTACGGAGAGAATTTTTCTTCCCTTAATTAAAATGCAACATCCTGAAGTAGTAGAAATTAATTTTCCACTGGAAGGTGTATTTCATAATTGCGTTATAGTTTCAATAAAGAAACGCTTTCCAGGACATGCTAAAAAAATAATGAATTCTCTCTGGGGAATGGGTCAAATGATGTATACAAAAATGATAATTGTGGTAGATCACAATATAAGCCCTCAGGATATATCTACTGTGGCTTGGAAGGTTTTTAATAATATAGATGCTAAGCGAGATGTAGTTATTTCCGAAGGACCTTTAGATGCCCTTGATCATGCTTCGAATCTTCCACATTATGGGCACAGAATGGGTATAGATGCTACTAAAAAATGGGAAAGTGAAGGGCATACAAGACCTTGGCCGGATGATATCGAGATGTCAGAGGAGATAAAGGAACTAGTAACAAGGAAGTGGACTGATTATGGTATTTAGCAAGCTAATAAAAAAGGCTCATGATTATGGTATTCTTGTTATGTTTTCTCACACTATATTTTCCCTATCCTTTGCTCTTATTTCTATGGTATTAGCTAGCAACGGAATACCTTCGTTTTATGTTGTTTTTTGGATATTGGTTGCCTTTATGGGGGCAAGAACTGGAGCAAATGCTATAAATAGAGTTATAGATGCAGAATTAGATGCTAAAAATCCTCGTACTGCTCTTAGACAGTTGCCACAGGGGTTAATGAAAAAGAAGGAAGTTATAATCTTTGCTTTAATATGTTTTTTAATAATGCTTTTAGCTGCAATTATGCTGAATCCATTATGTTTAGTACTTTCACCTATTGCTTTATTTCTTATGATTATCTATTCTTATACAAAAAAGTTTACTTTCCTGTGCCACTTGGTATTAGGAGTAACCTCTGCTGCGGCACCTGTAGGTGCTTGGATTGCAGTTACAGGCACAATATCTTGGCTGCCTTTATTTATGGGTGCGGCTAATACTTTATGGGTGGCAGGCTTTGATATAATTTATGGCTCACAGGATTATGATTTTGATACTGCTAATGGTGTCCATTCTATACCAGCAACCTTTGGTGTAAGGAATGCCCTGTACATTGCAGCCTTTTTTCATGCTGTAACAATGATTCTTTTATTTATAGTAGGAATTCTAAGCAGCAAGCTTGGCGTAATTTACTATCTAGGTTTAATAATTATTTCTTTATTATTTATAATAGAACATAAACTGGTTTCACCAGATAATTTAACTAATGTTAAGGTAGCGTCCTATAGTATAAACCAATTAATAAGTATAACTTTTTTAGTATGTGGACTTATTGATGCATTTATATGAGGCATTTTCAGATGCCTTAGGCTACAGATAGGAGGGATTATATTTGAAAAAAATAGTGGTAGGTATCACCGGTGCTAGTGGTAGCATATATTCTATAAGATTAATCCAGGAGCTTTTAGAAAAGAAAATATATGTCCATGTTATATGCACTGAAAATGGTAAAAAAGTTATGAAGTATGAGACAGCTTTAGATTTAGAGGAATGGGTTAATGAATTAAAAAGTAAATATAATCATATTAAACTAGAAGATATAAATGATATGTTTTCTGGAGTTGCTAGTGGCTCCTATAAATTTGATGCTATGATTATACTTCCGTGTTCTATGGGAACCCTTGCAGAGATAAGTAATGGCTTATCTAGAAACTTATTATGTAGAGTGGCAGATGTAGCCTTAAAAGAAAGTAGAAGACTTATTATTTCTCCAAGGGAAACTCCGCTAAATGCTATACACTTAGAGAATATGTTAAAGCTATCTAAATTGGGGGTAACCATACTTCCACCAATGCCAGGGTTTTATCATAAACCTAAAACTCTGGAGGATCTAGTTGATTTTGTAGTGGGAAAAATACTAGATTCGCTTTCAATAGAAAATAAATTATTTGAGAAATGGAATGATTAATAATGAAAAAAATATTAACCTTATTTGTTGCTTCTATGGTTGTAGTTTCAATGTCTGCATGTTCCTCTGTAAAGGAAAAAGAAAGTGATACTTCCAAACCTAAAATGCAAATATTAAATATAGGGGCAATAAACTCTGTAGATGTAGTACCAATTGTAATTGCTGATCAAAAGGGATATTTTAAAAAACAGGGTTTAGAGGTAAGATTTCAACCTTTTAAAAGTCCAAGTGATAGGGACGCAGCCTTACAAGCTGGGAGCCTTGATGGATTGATTACTGATGAAATAGGTATATGCCTTTATGAAAATGGTGGTTTAGATGTTAGGATAACTGGGATAACCGATGGCAATTTTATACTTGTGGCAGGTGCTGATTCCGGTATAAAAGAGGTTAAAGATGTAAAAGGTAAAAGTGTAGCTATATCAGAAAAGACTTCCATAGAATATACTCTTGATAAAATATTAGAGAAAAATTCTATGAGCCCAAAAGACGTAAAAAAAACTGTAGTTCCAGCTATTCCTACTAGATTTGAGATGTTGAGAAATAAAAAGGTTGATTTAGCATTACTTCCAGAGCCCTTTGCAACACTTGCTATAAAAGAGGGCGGAATAGCTATTGCGAGTGCAAGTAAGTTAGGAACATATCCATCGGTTACAGCCTTTACTCAAAAATCAATAGATAATAAAAGTAATGAAATTAAAGCATTTTATAAAGCTTACAATGAAACGGTAAATTATATAAACAGTACACCAATTTCTGAATATGAAGATACTGTAATAAAAACTGTAGGATATCCAGAGGAAATGAAGGGGAAAATTATTTTACCTAAGTTTAGACAAAATATTCTCCCAACTGAGGAAGGACTTAAAGCCGTTATTGACTGGACAACAAATAAGGGGCTTGTGAAGAAGGTATTAAATCCTAAAGATTTAATTAATAGTATAGGTGTTAATTAATAGGGGGTATATATGCTTAAGATAACTGAGCTGTCTGTAAATTATAAATCCAAAAAAAAATTAATAAAGGCCCTAGGACCTATAAACATAAATATAGCAGCTGGAGAAATTTATGCCCTTATAGGTCCCTCAGGCTGTGGTAAATCAAGTCTTTTGCATGTTCTAAGTGGAGTCATAAAGGATTATCAGGGACAAATATTAATGAAGGGTGAAAAGTTAAATCCAAAGTTACATAACATTGGATTTATACCTCAAAACTTTGGGCTCTTACCCTGGAAAAATGTTAAGAAAAACTGTATTCTAGCTCTAAAAATAAAAGGCAAAACTATAGATAATTCTGTGCAAGAAAGAATTGACTATATAATGGAAAAATTAGATATTCAATTGTTAAGCGATAGGTATCCAAGTGAACTTAGCGGAGGCCAAAAGCAAAGAGTATCTATAGCTAGGGCTTTTATAATGAACCCTGATTTGTTATTAATGGACGAGCCATTTTCTGCCTTAGATGCTCTTACAAGGGAGGAAGCTCAAGATTTATTTATTAATATATGGAATCAGTATAAAACCACCACTGTATTTGTAACTCATAGCATTGAAGAAGCAATTTACATGGGGAAAAAAATTGTGATAATGTCACAGGGTCCTGGTTCTATAGTGCAAATAATTGACAACTCCCTTTTTAATACTGAAAATCTAAGGGAAAATGAAGAGTTTTTTAAATTATCCTCATATATAAGAAGTATTATTAAAAAGGGATGGAAATTATGAAGGCAATAAAAAAAATCAAACTATTTGTAGAAGGATTTTTAATGTTTAACATTTTATGGTATATTACGGCTGTAGTAGTTAACATGCGTGTCCTCCCAAAGCCAACAGATATATACTTTAATATGAGCAAATTGTATGGTGAAAGTTTATATAAACATGTTCTAGCAAGTTTATATAGAGTAACAAGTGGACTTATAATATCTATGGTTTTAGGAATTTTTATAGGTCTACTTATGGCCTATTCAAAGAAATGGAATAAAATATTGAATCCTTTAGTATATTTTAGCTATCCCATACCAAAAACTGCTTTATTACCAGTAGTTATGTTAGTGTTTGGATTAGGAGATACTTCAAAAATTACGCTTATAGTTCTAATATTAGTGTTTCAGATAATTGTAGCTGTACGTGATGCAATTTTAAATATTAATCCAGAAACTTATAATGTTATTCGAAGCCTGGGAGCCACAAGATTTCAAATAGTTAGTAATGTAACTGTACCTGCTATTTTACCAGCATTACTTACCAATTTAAGATTATCTATAGGAACTGCTCTTTCTATATTGTTTTTCGCTGAAGGTTATGGAACTCAATATGGTATAGGTTATTATATTCTTGATGCCTGGAACAGAATTGATTATATTAGCATGTATGCTGGTATTGTAGTTATAAGTATTACTGGGTTCATCTTATTTATTCTAATAGATATTCTTGAGGAGAGTTTCTGCAAGAGATAAGAAACTTGACAGAGACTCAGCGGGACCGACTTCTTTTGAGGAAGTCCGTCCCGACCTGCTAGCTTTGCTGATCTAGTATTAATTGGAGAAATACTATTTACCAATGGGCATTAGACGGGGTGACACCCTTCTATCATAAGCAGGTCTCTGCGGGGTGAAGGATGTCACCAGAAGTGTCAGACAAGTTGTCTTAGTAGGACACCTTACCTAGTGTATCCGTACAAGCATACTCGATGAAAAGAAAGGTATGTGGAGATATAGATGTATAATATCTTGTAATGAGGGTAATATAGAATTAATAACTTATTAAATTAGATATAATACTCCTTGTCGCTGCGAAACAACAGTGATTGCGAGTAACTTCGTAAAGTCACTAAATTAAAAAAGTGTCAAAAAAACAGTTGACACAGTTAATTCAAAGTGATATATTATATTAGCTGCCTAATGACAGCAAACAAAAACAAGTAACTTGGTCTTTGAAAATTAAACAGAGGAAAATAAATATAAACCAGCAATTCTAGCTGAAATTTTAAATTTCAGTTAAATAAGTAAATGTCACAATTTACTT
>JACMJL010000315.1 GCA_014380625.1 Clostridiaceae bacterium | reverse complement strand
TGCAAATTTAAATGTAGTTCCTGTGAAAATGTTTATGAAATAAAATACGAAGAAGACAGAAATACTTGTCCTGAATGTGGTGGCAAGGAAATAGTCTGTAACCAGAAAAACAATTTTTGTAACAGACAATGCAGTAAACAGGCACAGGATGATAAATAGTAAAGTAAATGTAAATGGCATATGACTAAAAAAGATGAAAGTGGAGGTAAAATTTTATGAAAATAGCAGTACCTAATAATGGTAATATGGTTAATCAACATTTTGGAATGAGTGAAAGTTTTATTATTGGGACTATAGGAGACAAAAAAATTATAAGCATTGAAGAAATATCAGCAAAGGAGCTTTCCCATCAGCATCAAGGCTTAGCAGATTTACTTGTAAACCAGGGAGCGACAGTAGTTATAACTGGCGGAATTGGTGGAGGCGCAATTAGTGGGTTACAGCAGAATGGTCTTCAAGTAATAACAGGAGTATCCGGAGAATATAAAAAGATTATTGAGGAATACATCAATGAAAATTTACAAGATAAAGGTGTTACCTGCAATCATCATGGTGAACATCATCACAAATAAAGCGGGCACGTTGGTAATCTTTAAAATTTCTTAAAAAAATTATAATGAATTAATATTTCTATACTTATAGATACGCCAATATTTGAAAAAGAAACCTAGTATTAAAGCAGAGTTGAGCGGATTTTTCTGCACAACTCTGCCTTATTAATTTTGGTGATAGGAATCTTACTTGTTTTTTAATTCATATTTTGTAACGCAAAAGCATAAACCGAAATAATATATATTATAAAGATTACACTTTAAATCTTACATTTTGCCGAAGGACTCATAGAACCTTTCATGAAGAGAGTATAAAACAGAAAGTTAAGATTTAGTGATATCTTTGTATAGTATATCACTGGTCATACTTTGGTTAGATAAAAAGGAGGATAACATTATGAATGAAAATTATAAATCAAATCAAGAAAATGAAATATATACGGGTAATGGCTCTGAGGTTGCATCTTGTTGTACAGAAAGTGATTCATGCGCAACTGTTGATACTCTAATTGAATCAATAACTGAACAAAAGGATGTATCTCCAATTGTTATTAAGGATGGAGATGTAGTAGTTAAGATCCCCGTTGTGCTAGCAGAGACAAATATAACAATTCCTGTTGAAGCAACCATTACATTAGACCAGAAAGTCATGGAGATTAAACGTATTAAAAAGAATGTATTTTTAACTCAATCCCGTATTATTCCATTTTCTCAAGACAACCAACCAGGTACCGCGATATTATTTATAGCAGGTTTTATTAGAAAGAATATTGAGTACGCAACTGAAACTTGTGAGACTGGTAGAAGTGGAAATGTATGTGGAGATATCAGGCACTGTACAGTTCAAGTTCCTTTTAATTTCACTACTAGAATTACTTTCCTTAGACCACCTGTATTTACTGCAAACCCTGCTCCAAGTGAATTAGAATTCTTTACAGATAAACTTTCAGGCTGTGATGATTGTGCAGATCCAATAATTGGACGTAATCCTTGCGATCAGAGTTTCTTCTTCACAGAATTTTTTAATGAAAAACCTTTTGTTGAATTAGTTAAGGCAGATATTGCTGAAGTTGATATTCACATCAATCCAAGGTCAAGCTGTCATACACCTACAGAGCAAAAGTTCACAGAACTCACTGAAAAAATAGTAGTAAACTTAACACTAAAAGTATTACAAAAGCAACAGGTAAAAGTTAGAGCACTCTAAACTATACCCGCCATAATTAAATTAGATGCTCTAGATCCAAAGCTTACTAGCTGTAGCTTTGGGTCTATTTTTAGAATACGATAAACATTGGCATATATGAAAAAAATTTATTATTAACAGTTTTGAAAGAGTAATATCTTTAAAATACTTTGATTCATAACACTTATAATAGGAGGAAAAGTCGTGAGTAGAATACTTTATTCAAAGATTCAGGTTAATGAATCCATTAAGAAAAAGAATAATAAAAAACAATACAAAATGGATCAAATTGAGTATGGACTTAATAGAAAACATTATAAAAATTCTTATCCCAAAAGAAAGCCTTTAAATTTAAGTTTAGATGATTCTGAAGAAAATAATAACAATGTTCGCTTAGAGACTGATATAGAAGATAAAAGCAGTAAGGGGTTAGAAGACAAGGATTATACTAGATATCAAGATTTATATGATGAAGATTTTTTTGAAGAAGATGACTATGCCATAGAAAAAGAACATAAAAACAAAGTGGGTAAGGTCATAGTTGAGGATTGTAAAATCAAGGTTACCTCTGAAGTGCTACCTCTTTGTGAGAATATTCCTCATACTTGTGAAGTCACTGTAGGACCTGTAATAGTAAAAATTCCGGTAGTGTTAGCAGAATGTACAGTAACAATTACTTCTATGTCATCTCTTGGGTTAGAGGATTTTGTATTAGAAATTAACCCTATTAGAAAAAGTGTATATTTAAATCAGTGTAATTTTATTCCTGAGATTGAAGATGGTAAATACAATACTGGAATAATATTTTTAGAAGGCTTTATTAGGAAGAACATAGAATACACAATAAAGGACCATAATCAAAAGGGAGTATCATGCCTAAAGGTTAAGAATATTACAGTTAACGTTCCTTTTAAATGCACTACTAGAGTTACGTTTAAGACTCTGCCTATGTTTAAAAGCAATACTTATCAAGATGTAGAAAAAGCTCTTGAGAATAACGAAGAATATGTAACTGGGAGGGATATCCAAGAACAAGGTTTTAGAATGATTGAATTCTTTAATGAAAAAGTATTCTGTCAACTAATTAGTGCTGAAATTGTTGAATCTGACATTCTTGAAAATACAATAGATAGTGAGTGTAAAAAAACTTTAGAACAAGGCTTCCACCGCATTACTGAAAGTGTTGTAATATTTCTAACAATAAGATTATTGCAAAATCAACAAGTAGAAATTTTAAGAAGAAATTAGAAATCTATTTGATCATCTTACTATTAAATTGTGAAAATTAATTTTCTTGAATTAGTATCTCAATAAATTAATGGGTACATTTTTTTATATTATAAATACTATATTAGTGAGAGATATATTACTTGTAATTAATAAGGAGATGAACTATATGTCAAAATCAAAAAAAAGCTGTGGTTGCGGATCAAATGATTCAGGTTGCGGTTCAGGATGTTCAGATTTAAATAGAGATAATAATTATATAGATGCAGAAAATACATCAAGAAGACAATATGGAAGAGGAAGATTTTTATTCCCTACAGATATTAAAAGTCTTCTAATATTAATAGCAGACGATGATGATCCAGAAAATAGGGCATCACTTGTACTTGATGCATGCACTAATCACTGTTTCATTGAGGATGCAAGAATTATTGCTGTTATGGATAATACTGTTGTTATCAAAGATTGTGATAAGTTTAGATATGTATGTATAGGCTGTATTTGTGAAGTTATTGTTGATTGTGATGTAATACTTGAAGAACTTTTTGAAGAACATTCTTTTAATAGAGATTAAAAAACTTAGACATATCCGTCACTTTGAAAAAAGTGGCGGATATGTCTTTTATGATTAATTTATGAAAACAGAGTAATCTGATTTCATAAATCTCTAATGGTTCAACTTTGAAATTAAACTTTATAACACTAAAGGAATATGTTAATATAATAGTCTAGTAATTATAAAAATTGGTAAAGTAAATAATTTATATCCTTTATTAAAAGGAGGACATTATGGAAGCAAATAGAGAAGAGTTTATTGAATTAATTAACAATGTCAAATTTATAGAAAAAACATATGATGTTATGAGGGTTGTAGATCCAATAAAGAAAAAAATATTGAGTTATACAGAAAATGTAATTACTGAAACAGATTTTATCTGTCACCACGTCTGGAATAAAGAGAAAATCTGCGATAATTGCATTTCATTAAAAGCATATAAGGAAAATGATGTTTTTATTAAAATTGAATACCATAAAGAAATGATTTATATGGTTATAGCAATACCTGTTGCAATTGGTGAGACAACTGTAGTTATTGAATTATTTAAAGATGTTAGTAAGAATATGACTGTAGTAAAAAAGGATAAAGGCGTGGAGGTCGATATTCATAGGATTATAGATCATGTTGACAAGTTATTGCTTAAGGATCATTTAACTGGTATATATAATAGAAGATTTATAGATGAAAGATTGCAAGTTGATATTATTAATAAATCAATTCGCAAAGAAACTTTGTCAGTGATAATGGCAGACATTGACTTATTTAAAAGTGTAAATGACAATTATGGTCATTTAGCAGGTGATTTTATTCTCAAAGAAGTAGCAAATCTTTTAGTAAGTTGTGTTCGCACTGATAGGGATTGGGTAGCTAGATATGGTGGAGAAGAATTTCTGATATGTCTTCCAACCGCTAATAAGGATAAAGCATTTGAGATTGCAGAAAGAATGAGAAAGAAAATCCAAAATGAAATTTTTGAGTTTGAAGGTAGTAATATTAAGGTAACAACGAGTTTTGGGGTACATACCTTAGTGCAAAATGATGAATCAACTATAGAATCCATAATTAATTTTGCTGATGTAAACCTTTATAAAGCAAAAAAAAGTGGTAGGAATATGACTATATCTTCATAAAGTGTTATGCAAGTCATTGATTTTAAGGTTTAATTTATCTTACCGTATGCTATTATATGGAATTTTCATAATAAAAAATAAGATATGAGGACTTATTAGAGCTACAATCCAAGCATATATTGGCTTTTTATGATGAAGAATTATTATTGGGAACATTATAGCATTAAATATGAGAGTATGCCATATACTCCATCCGTTATGGTAGGTAAAATATCCTATTTTAACAGCAATAAATTCTGGAACAGTATATACAATTACATAGATAAAAATATGGAGAATTATTTTTCTGATTTCTTTGGGTAAATGAGGAATAAACATCATTATTGTACAGGGATATACTGTTATTGAAATAAACAAATCTGTAAAGGTATGATTTATTATTGATGATTCATACAACCATAAAGGATGATCATAAGTTAAAAGTATACAAACTACACTACTTAAAATAAAAAATAGTATTGTTGGATAGTAAATCTTCCAATTTCTCCAGTCTCCCAATTTATAACAGATAATAATAGATAAAGTTGCAAGAAGTATAAGATACATTAAAACACCTACTTAAGTATTTAATAAATTATATACGTAACAAATCATAAGAGTTCTGTTGATATAAAAATAATAGAAAAAAATTAAAATGGAAATAAGTTTTTTGTGAAAATTTAGGTGGAAAATATTCACTCTATCTATCACATTCTTAAAAATTAATAAAAAAAGAAAAGATGCCTGCTAGGATTGAGCCTATTACATTATATATTAAATCAAAATTAGTATCTTTAAGACCCTTTTGGTTATTTTTTTTGCGTGTGGAATCTAATATATACTCAAGGATTTCTATGAATACACCTAAAGATATACCTAAAGAGACCACAAATATAGAAATATAGATTTTTGATAAATCAATAGGATTAATTATTTTTGATATTACTGAATATAAAAAAATAGAAAAAGAGAAAGAACCAAACACATGTAATAGTCTATCGTAATGCTTTGTTTTAATATAAAAGTCAAAGTATTCTCCAATTAACAAATGACCCAATAGAGTTAAAAGAACAAGTAATATTTTATAGCTGCTAATTTGAAAATTTAATTTATATTGCATGAATAAAAACAATAGATAAAAAATATAGGTTATAGCCGCTCCTACAAAAAAACTATACTTCTTTTTTGCTAAAAATCCAATTGATATAAAGATAATAAAAGCAGTAAAAATAAAAGTCATTATTCTAATCTCTTTTCTTTATATAATTTAACTCTAAATAGTTTTTCCTAAAAGTTATATAGTATTCAATAAGATTACAAATTTTATTCTATGTAATAAATTTAATTAGGGAAATTTTTTTATATTAGCATAAGGGTTTTATGTAACTATTTATGCTGAATTTCATAGGTTATATTATATGCATTTTCAAGAAAATAATTCAGATTGCTAGTATATTTGATTTTTATTTTATTTCAGATGCCTAAGTATTATTGTTATGGATCAAACTGGAGGGTACATCCCAATTACCTCCCTCAGATAAGAATTAATATTAAAAGATAAAGGTTGCATATTATATATACAGTGATATAGTGATATATATATCCCAAAAATGGTTAGTGTTACATGAATAATTTAAAGTAAAAGTATTTTTTAAGTTTTTAAAGAAAATTATTAAAAAGGAGGCAAACAATGATTTACAATATTTTAATAGGGGGAGCTGCGGGTCAGGGTATGGAAACTCTTGCTACGATACTGGAAAAACTTTTAAAAAGGAAAGGTTTTAAAATTTTTACGTTACAAGATTATATGTCTAGAGTTAGAGGTGGACATAATTTTTTTCAAGTTCGTTTTGGAGATGAGGAGATAGACTCCCACTTTAATGAACTAGATGGTATTATTGCTTTAAATAAAGAAACCATTGAATTGCATATATCTGAATTGAAAGATACTGGTTTTATTATTGCTGATGAAGTTATAGAGTACGAAGATGAAAGATTGTACAACCTTGCCTTAAAAACTCTAGCTAAAACCATAGGAAATCAAAAGGTTTTTGGAAGCATAGCAATAGGCGCAGTACTTAAACTTTTTAATTTAGATTTAAGTTTTGTAGAGGATTTATTAAAAGAAACCTTTGAGGTTGAAGTAGCAGTTCAAAATTTTGCTGCCTTCGAAGCGGGGTTTAAAGAGATTTCACCTAAATATGATATTAAAGCAAAGGAAAAAGATCAAAGTATATTGATTAATGGTAATGACGCTATTGCTTTAGGTGCCTTGGCCGCAGGCTGTAAATTTTACTCAGCATATCCTATGACACCCTCTACTACTATAATGAATTATCTTGCTTCAAAAATTGAAGAGGCGGAAATAGTTGTTGAACAGGCAGAGGATGAGATAGCTGCAATAAATATGGCAATTGGTGCTTCCTACGCTGGGGTTCGTGCCATGACAGGCACTTCTGGTGGAGGGTATGCTTTAATGGTAGAGGCTGTAGGTCTATCAGGCATGCTTGAAGTACCATTAGTAATTGCTGAAATACAAAGACCTGGTCCTACAACAGGGTTCCCCACTAGAACTGAACAAGCAGACCTTAAGTTTGTAATATCAGGAACTCCAGGAGAGGTACCTAAAATGGTAATAGCTTTAAAAGACCCTGAGGACTGTTTTTATCAGACTATGAGAGCTTTTAATTTAGCAGATAAATATCAAATTCCAGTGATTTTGCTAGGAGATCAATTTCTTGCTGATAGCCTGAGAACAGTCAAACCTTTTGATTTTAATAGAATTAAAATTGAAAGATACTTAAGCGAAAAGGAGTATGGAGGGGATAAGGTATACAATCGCTATGAAGTTACAGAGTCTGGAATTTCTCCAAGAATAACTCCAGGAAGAATACCTGGTAAAACTGTTTTAGTGGATAGTGACGAACATGATGAAACTGGACATATAACAGAATCTGCATCAGTAAGAATTGTAATGAATGATAAAAGATTAAGAAAAATGGAGTTTCTAAAGAGAGATTTGTTAGAACCTGAATTTATAGGTGAAGAAGATGTAGATATTTTATTAGTCGGATGGGGATCTTTGTATAGCCCAATTAAAGAGGCAGTTAAACTTTTAAATGCTGAAGGTAAAGAGAAATATGGTGCCTTAGTGTTTGGAGATATTTGGCCGTTACCGGATAAATTAATTAAAGAGAAGGCCCTTAAAGCTAAAAGATTAATAAATGTTGAACAAAATGCAACAGGACAACTTGCACAACTTATAAGAGAAAATACAGGAATACAAATGGATGAAAGTTATTTAAGGTATGATGGAAGACCAATAGCTTCTGAGGATATACTTAAAAAGTTTAAGGAGGTTAGATAAAATGAGCGATTTCACGATTTCTACTTCGGAAACAGCATGGTGTCCCGGTTGTGGAGATATAAACATACTAGCTACGTTAAAGGAAACACTTATTGAACTTGGTAAGAAACCTCATGAAGTATTAATAGTAGGTGGAATTGGGCAAGCAGCTAAAACTGCTCAATATATAAATACAAATGGTTTCTGTGGTCTTCATGGAAGGTCTCTACCACCAGCTATAGCGGCAAAGATTGCTAATAAGGCTATGACAGTAATTGTGGATACAGGAGAAGGTGATGCTTATGGAGAGGGTGGAAATCATTTTATTCATAATGTAAGAAGAAATGTTGATATAACTCATTTTGTTCACGATAATCAGATTTATGGTTTAACAAAAGGCCAAGCATCACCCACCTCTGATGTTGGACATGTGACTACGGTGCAACCCTTTGGTTCAAATAATATACCAATGAACCCTGTATTACTTGCAATTACACTTGGAGCAGGTTTTGTGGCAAGAGCTTTTAGTAATGATAAGGAATCACTAAAGGCAATAATGTTACAGGCAATAAATCACAAAGGATATTCTCTAGTAGACATCCTTCAACCTTGTGTAAGTTTTAATAAAGTTAATACACATCAATGGTATAAGAATAGGATATATATGCTTGATGAAAGTTATGATCCGACGAATAAGTTAAAAGCAATGGAGAAGGCCATGGAATGGGGAGATAAGATTCCAGTTGGAGTGTTATATAGAGAAGAAAAACCTCATTTTACGGATAAATTAGATTTTCTTAAGAATGGTAAGCCCTTAGTAGATTGTGAAATAGATATAGATAAGATTAGTAGCTTTATTAAGGATTTTCAATAGATAAAAACAAGGGGCCGTTTCAAAATAATTGATTTTATTTTGAGACAGTCCCTTGTTTTTATAATTATTTTAAATTAAATAGGCTCAGGCCTTGAATAGATAAAACCTTGCACGATATCGAAGCCAGCTTCTGCAATCATATTTAATTCATCAACTGTTTCCACACCTTCTGCTACCACAGAGTAATTATAAGTTTTTGCAATTTGGTCGATGGATTTTAGTAAGCTAAAGACTCTCGCATCTGTTGATAGTCCTTGAATTAAAGATTTGTCTACTTTTATTTCATCGAAATCAATATTTTTAACGTAATTTAAAGAGGAATAACCAGTGCCAAAGTCATCTAAAGATATTTTTATGCCAAAGCTTTTTAATTCAGTAATAATTTTTTGAATAGTTACAAAGTCCTTTATAAATATATCTTCAGTTATCTCTAATATTACTTTATTTGGGTTTATCTCACTGTTCTTCAGTGCAGTTATAATAATAGTAGTAAAATCCTTCTCGAAAAAGAATAATGGTGAAATATTAATAGAAACAGTGATTCCACCACCAAATTTATTTTCCAGTAATGGATAATCCATAAGCACCTTTTCAATAATCATTTTTGAAAATCTAGCCGTTAGGTTTGCTTTATCAATAGCAGGTATAAAAATTACAGGACTAATAAAGCCTAATTGTTTGCAGTTCCATCTTGCAAGGGCTTCAACCCCTATAACCTTATTATCTTTAATGCTAACTTTATTTTGATAATATACTAAAAAATCATCTTCAATTATAGAAGTTTCAATATAATTTATAATTTTTGCTTCATACTCTACTGAATCTGCCATAGATTGCTTAAACTTATAAATCATAGTAGGGCTATTCTCTTTAGCAATTTTTAAGGCCACAGTAGCATTTTTGTAGCAACTTTCAAAATCAAATCCATGATCGGGATATGCGCAATAGCTAATATGAAAATAAAACTTCTGATTAAAATCTATTTTTATTAATTCTTCTGTAAACTGGTGCTTTAAATTATCTAACTTCTGTATAATTTCAGATTCGTTCCAGGTCTCAAACCATCCCGCAAATTCATTCCCACTAATTCTTGCAATTAAATCATTTTCAATTTGAAGTTTTTGAAAAACTGAACCAATTATCTTAATTATCTGGTCTCCAAACTCATTTCCAAGTATTGAATTAATAAGCTTAAAATCTTTAATATCCATTAGTATAAGATATGCTTGGCCGCAACCATTATTAATTCGGCTATTTACATGCTCCTTAAACTTATTTCTATTATGTAAGCCACTTAGTTGATCATAATATGCGAGATAACTTATTTTTTCCTCTTTTAGTATTAGATTTTGGTACGCATCATTTATAGAATAAACCATTTCATTAAAGCCGGACACTAATTGCCCCATTTCATCTTTCCGATGGATACCGATAATACCTGAATAAAGACCTTTTTCCGCCAGTTTCATACTTTGAACTACTTTTACTAATGGATCTGTTATACCTTTAATAAAATGAATTGAAAAAAGTATACCAATTAGTAACATGATTAGGGTAGCAAAAATCATTATAAACATAATACTATATGCACCCTTATTGTAATCCTTCACATAGGCAGTTGCTGTAATGACCCATCCCCAGTTTTTATCTAATTTAGAATAACTTACTTTTTTACCAAATTCATTAGAATTAGGTTTATTCCATGTATAGTAGGAATATCCTCCACCAGACAGTGCCTTTTTAATCTGATCTTGAACCAATAAAAAGGAACTATTACTTTTGTCTGTAACATTCCAAACATTCTGGCCCTCTAGAGTTGGATGCATAAGTTCGATACCATTTTGACTATAGGCGATAAAATAGCCATTCTCGCCCAAGTCTATATTATGTTGCATAAATCTTAAACCATTTTCATTTTTTTTGCCAAGCAAATATTCTTTTACATATTCTTGGGCTTCAACTAAGGAGATTGTACCCTTTTTAACAGAATTATTCTGCGAATCTATTAACAGCAGAGCCATTTCTACACCGTTTTTTAAGATTACTTTGCCTTTGTTATCAAGAGCATTCTTTGCAATAAAATAACTTGATGTTCCAACCGAAAAACAAGATAGTAAGATTAATCCAATCATATAAATTAAGAGTCTGTTTTTAAGTTTTAAACTATCTAAATAAGGAAATCTAACCATAAATTCACCTCGATTTAATTACAATAAAACACCTAATTTACTATAAGTACTGTTAACTAGTCCTAATATAAACATTATATCATAATTAGTCTATTAATCAGACTACTTTATATTGTTTAAAGGCAACTTAGTTAAGTGAATAAATAGTGGGATTAAAAATATAACTACAAAGCAAGCAAATAAAGGTTTTTTAAAGTGTAGATATAGAAGCATAAATATTAATATATCGAACACAGTAGAATAGGCTAAATTCCAACCATCCCATAAAAAAGTAATAAATGTATGTGTGAAGTTTGGTGAAGTATATTCCCAAAGGGAGTGTTTATAAAATATAAAGTTGAGTTCCATCTCTCCTAATGCAAAGAACAATATTGTAGGATAATATTTTCTCCAGTTTTTCCAATCTCCCTTTATCCAGCAAACAAATACAAATAATATGCAATAGACTACATGATACATGTTAATCAGATCCTTTAATTAAGTTTTATATTAGATAAGTTCTATTATTTATTTTTACCCAAAGATATTAAATTATTAATAGTAATCATTAATAAGAAATTGGGAAAACTACCTGGGTAAGGACGGTGATAAAGGTGTACGTTAAAATTACAAAGGGCTTAATTCAAGATGGAAAAAGTCAAAGCGTTTTTTTAATACCATTTGCTAGGGAATGTCAGGTTTATAGGGATTATGATGAGACTGGTCCTCAACAAAGAGAATTGCTAATTCCCTTAGTATTAATGCAACTTAGGTGGGATGGAACTTTAGGTTTCCCCGGTGGCTTAGTAAATAAAGGCGAGGATTTAATTCAAGCAGTTATAAGAGAGTCAAAAGAAGAATTTGCTTTTATAATTAATGAAAAATCAAGTAAAGAAATAAAATTATTATCTACTTATGCGGATGAAAGTATAAATATACATAGCTATTATTTAGAAATATCTTACGAAAAGATAAAAGAAATACAACGAAATTCTACTGGGGCAAAACACTTCTATAGTGAAAATCAAGGTTGCATACTTCCCCAAATAGCGGATTTTAAAGGGCGGGGGATTAAGAAGTTTTTAACCAACAATTTTTATTTAACTGCTAAAGAAGAATTAAAGGATTTAATTAAAACAGAGAATTTATTAAATTTCGAACTAGATTAAAAAATATAATAGGAACTACAATACCTTTTAAAAACATTTAATTAATTTGGGAACATCTTTTTATCCAGCGGATATTATATAAGTGAAGAGACTATTACTTATATAATATCCAAGTGGGAGATGAATAAAATGAGTAAATCAGGAAAAAAAGGTAGTTGTGGCTGTGGTTGTGGTTCTAAGGATGATACCACTAGTGATCCATGCAAAACATCTAGAAATATAAGTATTGATAGAAGAAGATCTTTATTTCCAACAAGTATAAAGAGTCTATTAATATTAATCGCAGAAGATGACGACGATGAAAACAGAGTAGATATCGTACTAGATGCATGCTCAAATCACTGTTTTATAGAAGATGCTAGAGTTATTGCTGTTATGGATAATACAGTGGTTATTAAAGATGACTTCAATTATAGATTTGTATGTATAAGTTGCATTTGTGAAGTTATTGTTGATTGTGACACAATTCTTGAAGAACTTTTTGAGGAAAATTCCTTTAATAGAGGGTAATAATTATATAGAATTATTACTGGAATAAGAAAGCTAAGACATGTTTATACTTCCAAGAGAGGTAACAGCATGTCTTTTTATTAGTATTTCTACATTTTCCTCAATAACAGGGAACTTTATTATAAAAGGTAATATAATTATAAAGTTTGCTGGATTTATAGAAAAACAGAAGAATAACAGTTATAATTAAAATGGATGAGTGATGTATTTTAGATAATTTTGTAAAATAAAGGAGAATAATAGATGTTATTAAGAAGAAAAGTCCAAATTGCAATTATATCTTTAGTTTCATTCCCATTAATAATTTTAAGCATTCTTGTGTATAATTATACGTCTAGCAAAATAATTGAAGTAAGTAAGAATAGAATTATTCATATATCTGAAAATAACAACGAAAATTTAACAAATATAATTAACTCACAGAAGAAAGATATTGGACTCATTGCAAGAATTCATGAAATCGAAGATGTATTAGAAGCTGAAGGAATTAATACTAGCAGTGAGTTAAAAGCTAAATTAATAGATGAGGCTAATCTAATATTATCAAAAACATTAACAGAATCTACAGAACTTGAAAGCATTTTTGTTGCAAACCTTAATGGTAGAATAATCCTAAGTGGAAATAAGGAGCTACTAAATAGAAGTGTTAGTGATACACATTATTTTAAAGCAGGATTGAAATCAAAAACCGTTACAAGTAATATTGTTTTATCAAAATTAAGTGGAGAAAAAGTTGTAGTGATGTCTACATCTATTCTTGATAAAGATGGAAGAGTAGTTGGGGTACTCTGCAATACTATAAAATTAGAGTTTTTTAAAAATAAAATTGCTAATGTGCAATTAGGAAATAAAGGCTATGCATATATAGTTGATAATGAAGGAATAATAGTAGCTCATCCGGATATTAATAGGGTTGGGAAGCCTATAGAAAATTCAACTGTCAATAAGCTTGTAGGTAAGCTTAAAAAAGGTGAGAAAGTTCCTAATGGAAATGGAGCTTACATTTATCAAGGTGAAGAAAAGTATATGGTCTATGGTATCATTCCAGATATAAATTGGATTATAGTTTTTGCACAAAACAAGTCGGAAATGAATGAGCCAGCTACATTTGTACTTATATTAATTTTAGTTACCACTTTTGTTTTTATTATAATATCAATAATCACAAGCATAAAATTTTCTAAATCAATAACTAAACCTATTAGTAAACTAATAGAAGCTATGGATAAAGCAGCAAATGGTAATCTGAATTCAAAATGCGAATTTGAATCAAAAAATGAATTTGGTCAACTGTCGAAAAATTTTAATGTAATGTTAAATAAGTTAAATCTGAGCCATGAAGAGTTAGCCGCGGTACATGAAGAACTTAGTGCAACAGAAGAAGAATTACGTGCGCAATATGAGGATCTTCAGATAAACGAAGAATTTTTAAGAAATAGCGAGGAAAAATATAAACTAGCAGTAGAAGGTTCAAATGATATAATTTGGGAAATTAATGTTAAAACTAAAGAAATCTATGTTTCAGAAAAGTGGAATGAGATAGTAGATAATTCAGTAATTGAAAAAAGATCATTTAGAAGTTTTATGAAGCTAGTGCATAAAGCTGATTTGCAAAGAGTTTTAAAAACTGCAAGAGATCATATAGAAAATAAAACGGAATTTTATAAGTGCGAGTTTAGAATTCAACTTAGAGATGGAAGTTATAAATGGATGCTAATTAGAGGCAAGGCATTACGAAATGCGCAGGATGAGGTAATTAAAATAGCTGGCTCCATGTCAGACATTTCTGAAAGGAAGGAAATAGAAGAAAAAATAAAATATATGGCCTATTATGATGCATTAACTAAATTACCCAATAGAGCTATATTTATAGAAAAGTTAGAAACAGAATTAAATAACAAATCTTCCGCTGGGGCAGTAATGTTTATCGATCTTGATAATTTTAAAAATATCAATGATACACTTGGACATGACTATGGTGACAGATTATTAGAAGTAATATCAGAAAAATTTACAGAGAATATAGAGGATAATAGTACTGTATGTAGATTTGGTGGAGATGAATTTATTATTTTAAAACCTGCGGTTTATAACCAAAATGAGATAATAAAATTTGCGGAAATTATATTAAACATCTTTAATGAGCCTTTTAGTATATATGAAAAAATAGTATATACCACAGCTAGCATAGGAATAGCCCTTTATCATCAAGATGGGGATACTTCAACCACTATTCTTAAAAATGCTGATACAGCAATGTACACTGCAAAAGCTTCAGGAAAAAACATGTATGCTTTTTTTGATGAAAAAATGCATTATGGTTTAGAGCGAAGAATTAAAATAGAGGCAATCTTAAGAAGAGCACTAAATAAAAATAGTTTTGAACTTTATTATCAACCTCAGGTTGATATTAAAAATAATAAAATTACTGGGTTCGAGGCTCTACTAAGATTAAATTATGAGAACATGGGATTTATATCCCCTACAGAATTTATTCCTATAGCTGAGGAATGTGGCTTAATAAAAGAAATCGGCGAATGGTGCCTAAAAAATGCTTGTTTAAAAAACAAAGAATGGAGAGACAAGGGATATGAATTTGGATGTATATCAGTAAATATTTCTTGTATACAATTTCAGCAGGGTAATTTTACAGAGGTTATAACAAAGATATTAAGAGAGGCTGATTTAAGACCTGAGTTTTTAGAAATTGAAATAACGGAAACTGTTTTAATGAGGTCATTGGAGAAGAATGTGAAAATTTTAGAAGGACTACGAAATATGGGGATTAAAATTGCGCTAGACGATTTTGGTACGGGATATTCCTCCTTCAATTATTTAAGAAGATTGCCAATTAATACTTTAAAAATAGACAAGTCCTTTATTGATGGAATTTGTCTAAACAGTAAGGAAGAAGCTATTGCTTTTGGAATAATTCAATTGGCTCATAAAATGGAATTAGAGGTGGTTGCAGAAGGTGTAGAATATGAACAGCAGTTAAACTTATTAAAAGCACAAAATTGTGATAAAGTTCAAGGGTATCTCTTCAGTAAGCCTGTACCAGCTGATGTTGCAGAGAAATTGCTTAAAGAAGGTAGTTTCAATTTAAAGTAGCCTTAATTGAAGTGTAATTCTTTTTTCCGAAACTGAAAGTACAACGATACTGTAATCTAGGGTTAAAAAATAATCAATAAAATTGTTCATACTTTTATTGAAAGTATAAATATCTTCTTCTTTTTTAGTTTGAATTACGTAATAGGATAATTGTTTTCGTATAAATACATTTTCCCATATTGATATATTGTAATTATTATTCCTTATGGATATGCTCTTATTTTCGTTTTTAAATAATTTTAGATGATTATAATACTCTCCCTTTATTGAAGTGTTTTCCAATAAGATTATATCCAAATATTGATTATTTTCTTCAAGTAGTTTTTTTTCTTTTTCTATTTGATTTTCCAATCCTTTTACTTTAAGGTCTAGTGAATTGACTGTTTTTTCTTTAAGTTTAAGATAAATACTACTGAAAAATTTCAGGTTGGTAAAATAATTTTTATTCATATAATCTCCTTTCGAGGAATATTCCTATTTAAGACAGCAACTATGACTTAGTATTTTATCTGGGTTCTCCCTTACACTGTTATAAAAGAGGTGTTTTTATGAAAGAGTTATTAATAAACATTATAACAAAAATTAATAATTACGCAAAAGTATTTATTAATAAGTTTATAAATAGTATAAAGTTTGAATCAAATAAAAATGGAATTATTAAATTAATGTATAATTCTATATTGGAAAAAAAGAGAAAAGAAAAAGATAATCTTTTATCGGAGCTTAATACTATTAAAAAGGAATTAAATAAGCAAAACAGGGAGATTAATAGAATTAAAGAAGAAAATATAGTTTATAATAAAAAAATAGATGCATTGAAGTCCTTTCAAAAGTTTCTTTTAGATAGTCATAGCTAAAATTATTTTAAGCGGGAGGAAATATTATGATTAATGTAGGTGTAGTAGGTACAAGCTGGATAACAGAGGAATTTATTAAAGGTGCTAACTTGGTGGAAGAATTTAAATTAAGTAGCGTCTATTCTAGAAATATAGACAACGCAAAGTCTTTTGCTGATAAGTATAATTTAACGAATGTATTTACTGACTTGGAGGAAATGGCCAGGAGCCCATATATAGATGCTGTTTACATAGCAAGTCCCAATTCCTTTCACGCAGAACAAGCTATTATATTTTTGAAAAATAAAAAACATGTGCTTTGTGAAAAAGCAATTGCCTCTACTGTAAAAGAATTAAATTTAATGATAGAAGCGGCTAAGGACAATGGTGTATTACTTATGGAAGCTATGAAGTCAGCTTTTCTCCCTAATTTTAAAGTTATAGAAGATAATATACACAAACTTGGAATCGTAAGAAGGTTTTTTATTAGCTATTGTCAGTATTCTTCTAGATATGATACTTATAAAGCAGGAGAAGCTGTGAATACCTTTGATCCCAAATTTTCTAATGGGTCTATTATGGACATAGGGGTTTACTGCATACATCCTATATTGAGGCTATTTGGGATGCCTAATAGTGTTAATGCCTCTTCACTAAAACTTGAATCTGGTGTAGATGGACAAGGAGCATTAATGTTGGGATACGATAATATGGACGGAATTATAATTCACTCAAAGATAGCAGATTCACAGCTTCCTTCTGAAATTCAAGGAGAAAAGGGCACTATGATAATAGATAAAATTAATAATACAGAAAGAGTGAAAATTATATATAGAGATGGAAGTAATGAGGACATATCTGTTTCTCAGCTTAAGGAAACCATGTATTATGAAGCAAAAGAGTTTATAGAATTAATAAAAAATGGCAAAGGGGAATCAGAAATAAACTCCTATAACCAATCTCTAATGGTTATGGAGATTATTGAAAAGGCAAGGAAACAAACAGGCATAGAATTTCCATCAGATAAAAGAATAGTAAGAAAGCAACTATAACTTAATAGAGTTGCTTTCTCCAGTTGCAAGGCCCAGTAATTTTTGTATTAAGTGCTTCACTAATTTTATCCATGGTGGCGACTCTACCTTACTTTACAAATATAGGGGTCCCTAATCTGTAACCCTTAGCTTCAATACCATGTTCCATGCAAAATTGGCTTCAAATGCTTTTTTAAAAAGGAAGTTGAAGCAGAGCGTATAGAACAAATTGGCTAGTATTAGATCATTTGTCCACTAACATGACTAAAAAGGTGGCAAAAAATTATGAGAAAAACACTGAAGAAGAGAAATTGAAAAAATAGTTAAGGTAACAAGTCTTTTAGCATAATGCTGAGGGGCTTGTTTCATTGCCTTGTAAAAAATCATATGAATAGAATAAAGCTTATGAAATATGCAGGACTTGTTAATAACAACAGTATTAATGAAATTAAAAAAGTCTTTAATAATTGAAGTAACTTATTTCTTGCAATTATTCCTTCAATTATATACTCATATTTTTTGAATACAATTAATAGGCTTTTTTATAATATTGTGGTACAATATTATAAATTTATATTTACTTAAGGGGTTGTTTAATTTTGAAAAATATTAAGGTGAATATACCAGATAAAAATTATGAAATAAAAATTGAAAATGGTTGCTTAAATAAAATTGGAGAAATGATAAAAAATATATATGATGGAAAAAAGCTATTTATAATTACAGATAGAAATCTTCAGAGAATTTACGGAGAGCTGCTTAATAATAATTTAAAAAGTAGTGGTTATGAAGTTGGTATGCATGTGATAGAACCAGGTGAAACTAGTAAGTCATTAAAAGAGTTAGAGAAGATATATTCTTCTTTAGTCCATTATAATATTACAAGGTCAGATTTAATAATAACCTTTGGCGGTGGGGTAGTTGGAGATCTTGGTGGATTCGCTGCTTCAACCTTTTTAAGAGGAGTGCCATATCTACAGTGCCCCACTTCCTTACTAGCACAGGTTGATAGCTCTGTTGGGGGCAAGGTGGCAATAGATTTGGAAAGTGGGAAGAATCTGGTAGGGAGTTTTTATCATCCAGTAGCTGTCTTTATAGATCCTGAACTTTTAAAGACCTTACCAAAAACCTTTTTACATGATGGTATGGCTGAAACTATAAAGTATGGAGCATTTAAAGATGAAGAACTCTTTAATAAACTTTTTAATTTTAATAGTGATGAAGACTTGCTTAATAATATAGAAGAGATTATTTATACTTGTTGCGATATTAAAAGAAATATTGTGGAAAGAGATGAAAAAGATCTAGGCGAAAGAATGATTTTAAATTTTGGACATACCATTGGCCATGGTATAGAGCAATACTTTAATTATACAAAATATACCCATGGAGAAGGGGTAGCCATAGGTATGTATTGGATCACCAGTAAAAGTGAGCAACTGGGGATTACTGAAAAAGGATCCGCTAATAAAATAAAAGAAATATTAATAAAATATGAATTACCTTGGTCTGTAGATAACTTAACCTCAAATGATATTATAGATATAATTTCTAGAGATAAAAAGAAAAGTAGAAATAACATAAGCCTGATTTTGCTTAAATCTATAGGAAATGCTTTTATAAAGGAAATTGACTTTAATAATATAAAGGAATATATATAGGAAAGGAGAGTTGAATTTGGGTAAGTTTTACGGATTACTTGGAGAAAAGCTTGGACATAGCATATCTCCTCAGATACATAATTTGGTTTTTGAAGAACTAAAAGAACAGGCTACTTACCAACTATTTCAGGTAAAAAAAGAAAGACTAAAAGAGGTTGTCTATGGTCTTAAGTATTTAGGATCTTCTGGAGTTAATGTGACAATACCCTTTAAGATAGATATAATGGCTTACTTAGATAATATTTCTGAAGAAGCTAGAAGAATAGGTGCCGTGAATACAATTTGTTTTAGGGATGAAATTGCAATAGGGTATAACACCGATTATTATGGGTTTGGAATGCTCTTAGACAAATTTGAAATCGATATAAAAAATAAAGAAATTGTAGTTCTTGGAACCGGAGGTAGTTCTAAAGCGGTGATTCAGTATGTTTTAGATAAAGGGTCAGCTAAAATAACTGTAGTAACTAGGAACTTATCCGAAAAATCCTCAAATAAGGATTACAAGACTATTGATTATAGTGAATTAAGTAAAAATCCTAAGGGTGATTTAATCATAAATACCACACCATTAGGAATGTACCCTAATTTAAATGCTACTCCAGTAGGTAAAAATATTCTTAGTAAATTTCAAGCTGCAGTTGATTTAATCTACAATCCCTTTGAGACTTTATTTTTAAAGACGGCAAAAGACAGTGGTTGTAAGAGTGTAAATGGTCTATATATGTTAGTTGGTCAAGCGATTGTAGCAGAAGAATTATGGAATAATATCATTATTGAAAAACAGGTGGTTGAAAAAATATATTCTAATTTAAGGTCGAATTTCTATGAATAAGAATATAGTGTTAATAGGGATGTCAGGATCTGGGAAAACAACCATAGGTAAAGCACTTTCAAAAGCATTGAATAAAGAACTAATAGATATAGATTTATATATCGAAAAAACTCAAGGTAAAAGTATTTCAGAAATCTTTAATAAAGGCGAAGTCCACTTTAGAGATATAGAGAGCCATGCAGTTTTAAAGGTATCTAAAAACACAAATTGTATAATATCCACAGGTGGAGGAGTAATTAAAAACGAAGTTAACATGAAAGAGCTTAAAAAAAATAGTATTGTAATATACATTGATCGCCCAGTAGAAATGATTCTTAAGGACATCGATGACACAAATAGACCACTTCTAAAGAACAACAAAACAAATTTATATGAAATGTATGAATCAAGGGATCCTCTGTATAAAAAGTATAGTGATATTATTGTGGTTAATGACGGTAATGAAGAGGAAGTAATTAATAAGATAATTGATATTCTTGGGCAACTGCAGTAATGTGGTTGTTTTTTATTATCATATTTTTTAAATATAAATCTAAGTAAAATTCAATTCCCCAATTAACTATTACTCAGAAGGATAAAAATCAATAATATTTTGCATAAAAAAAAGACCTTTCGCTTGGGGCGAGAAGTCTGTTCGCGGTGCCACCCAATTTATATCTTGATAAATAACGGCAGTGCCGGCACAGCTTACTTTAGAATCATTGACTTGTCAGTTTATTTTAAATCTTAGTCAAAGACTTTTTTCAGCTTACAGCTCCAGGGTGATTTTCTTCATCTGAGTATTCATGGGCTTTCACCTTAAGGAATCATTAGATTCCTAACCCCACTCTCTTATGAACATCAAAATGATTACTCTTCCCTATCAAAGCTTTTATTTTAGTTATTTAATTGTATAAAAAAAACAGCACTCCTGCCTGGGGCGAGAGTCTGTTCGCGGTACCACCCAAATTTATATCTTAAATCAATAACGGCACTGCCGGCACAGCTTACCTAAAGTCTGAACTTCATTTCAGCTTGCAGCTCCAGGGTGATTTTCTTCATTTCATATTCATGGGCTTTCACCTTAAGGAATTATTAGATTCCTAACCCCACTCTCTTATAGAATACCAAAATGATTACTCTTCCCTATCAAAGCTTTTAAAATTATAATTAAAAATTTCCTTGTAATCTAATATACTACTAATGAAAAAGTATGTCAATGTGATAATAAAAAAAATATTCTGATTTTCGTTGACAATTTATTTTTTTGATGTTACGATACATAGAAAGTTGATATGAATTACAAATCCACTAGGAATTAGTTACTTTTGGAAAGGGAGGCGATATTTTTGATTTCACATGTACTGTCAATTTTAGTTGACAACAACCCAGGAGTACTCACAAGAGTATGTGCATTATTTAACCGAAGAGGTTTTAATATTGAGAGTGTTTCCTCTGGTCATACTGAAAATGAAAGATTAACCCGAATAACTTTATTAACTAAAGTTGAAGATGCTGAAGGTATAGATCAAATAATTAAACAAATTAGAAAATTAGAAGATGTTCACAATGTTTACCAATTAGATAATGAAAACTCTATTTGCAAACAAATTTTGCTTATAAAAGTTAAAGCAGAGGGTAATAACAGACAGGAAATTATAAATATTGTAAATATTTTCAGGGTTTCTATTGTGGATGTAACTCAAACAACATTAACTATCGAAATTACAGGAGATAATAGTAAATTGTGTGCTTTTGAAAACTTGATAGAGCCGTTTGGTATTTTAGAAATAGTTAGCAGTGGATTTATTGCTATGCAAAGGGGTGCAGACACAATAATCTAAAAATATAAATAAAAATAATAATTAGGGGGCATTAATAATGGCGAAAATGTATTATGAACAAGAATGTAGTTTAGAAAACTTAAAAGGAAAAAAGGTTGCAGTGATAGGTTATGGTAGCCAAGGACATGCACATGCATTAAACTTACATGAAAGTGGTGTTGATGTTATTGTTGGTCTTTATGTTGGAAGTAAATCTTGGGTAAAAGCTGAAGAAGCAGGATTAACTGTTATGACCGCAGCAGATGCATCAAAGGCTGCCGATATTATCATGATATTAGTTAACGATGAAAAGCAAGGAAAATTATACAAAGAAAGCATCGAGCCAAATCTTACACCTAATAAGGCTTTAGTATTTGCTCATGGTTTTAGTATTCATTTCGGTCAAATAATTCCACCAGCAGATATCGATGTATTCTTGATAGCACCAAAGGGACCTGGACATACAGTTAGAAGCCAGTACCTAGAGGGTAGAGGAGTACCCTGTCTTATAGCTATACATCAGGATGCTTCAGGACATGCAAAGGATAAAGCTTTAGCATACGCTTTAGGAATAGGTGGAGCAAGAGCTGGTGTTATGGAAACTTCCTTCAAGGAAGAAACTGAAACAGATTTATTTGGAGAACAAGCTGTCCTTTGTGGCGGTGTTACTGCTCTAATAAAAGCTGGTTTTGATACTCTTGTAGAAGCTGGATACCAACCAGAAATGGCATACTTTGAATGTTGTCATGAAATGAAACTTATTATTGATTTAATAAACCAAGGTGGTTTAAACTACATGAGATACTCTATAAGTGATACTGCAGAATATGGCGATTACATAACAGGAAGCAAGATAATAACTGCAGATACTAAGAAGGCAATGAAAAATGTATTAACAGATATCCAAACTGGCGTTTTTGCTAGAAATTGGCTTCTTGAAAATCAAGTTGGAAGACCATTTTTTAATGCAACAAAGAGAATAGAGAGTGAACATCAAATAGAAGAAGTTGGTGCAGAACTTAGAAAAATGATGTCTTGGATGAAGAAGTAACATAACTAATACTTAATATATTAATTCGGAGAACCAAGTTCTAAAAGATGGAGAATTGAACTTGGTTTTCTTAAGTATCTTGGATTAGGGGGAATTTATAAGATGGTGGAAAAATTTGAATAATAAAGTGTATATTTTTGATAGCACACTAAGAGATGGATCCCAGGCACAAGGAATTTCCTTTAGTGTTAAGGATAAACTTAAAATCACAAAAAAACTTGATGAATTAGGCGTAAGTTATATTGAAGCCGGTAACCCTGGTTCAAATCCTAAGGATGCAGAATTTTTCGAAAAGGTAAAAGACCTTGAGTTAAAAAATTCTAAACTTTGTGCTTTTGGAAGTACAAGGAAAGCCAATATAAAGGTTGAAGAGGATAATAATTTACAGGCTTTATTAGATTCAGGTGTAGATGTTTTTTGTATTTTTGGAAAGACATGGGATTTTCATGTAACAGAAATAATAAAAACTACACTAGAAGAAAATTTAGCAATGATTAAGGAGAGCATCCAGTATTTAAAAGCATTTAATAAAGAGGTTATTTTTGATGCTGAACATTTTTTTGACGGTTTCAAAAATAATTCTGATTATGCTCTTAAGGTACTGTCAACTGCAAAAGAAGCGGGAGCAGATTGGATAGTACTTTGTGATACCAATGGAGGGGTTCTCCCAAGTTCTATAAAACCTACAGTGGATTTTTTGGTAAGTATTGGCTTTAAAAATTTAGGTATTCATTGTCACAATGACTCTGGAACTGCAGTAGCTAACTCCTTAATTGCAGTGGAAGCTGGAGTACGGCAGGTTCAAGGAACTTTCACCGGACTTGGAGAACGCTGTGGAAATGCAAATTTAAGCACTATAATTCCTAACCTAATGCTAAAGATGAACTTCGAGGTAATCCCATTAGAGAATTTAGATAAGTTAGTATCAGACTATAGATATATTTGTGAAGTTAGCAATATCATTCCAAATGATAGAGAAGCTTATGTTGGAAGTTGCGCTTTTGCGCATAAGGGTGGAATGCATGTTGATGCGGTTCAAAAAAATCCTATTTCTTTCGAACATGTTAGTCCTTTAAAAGTTGGCAACGAGAGAACTGTACTTATGTCAGAGGTTGCTGGACGAAGTACCTTAATGTCCATGATTAACAAGGTTGACCCTGGTGTAACCAAGGATTCTGAGGCTACAGGTAGAATAATGAAAAGATTGAAAGAACTTGAGCATATGGGTTATCAGTTTGAAGGCGCAGAAGGAAGTTTTGAGCTTTTGGTAATTAAGGAATTAGGACTTTTTAAACCTTCTTTTGAATTAATTGAATATAGGGTAATGATAGATGAACCGAGCAGAACTGATCGTAGTTCTACCGTTACCATGAAAATCAAGGTAAATGGAGTACTGGAAGTAACTGCTGCGGATGGAAATGGACCGGTAAATGCACTGGACAAAGCGCTAAGAAAAGCGCTTAGTGTGTTTTATCCGTCTATTTCCTCCATGTATTTAACTGATTATAAGGTTAGAGTCATAGGTGGAGATAAAGCTTCTAGCGCCAAGGTTAGAGTTTTAATAGAATCTACAGATGGAAATACAACTTGGACAACAGTTGGAGTTTCCTATGATATAGTGGAAGCAAGTTGGAAAGCACTAGTAGATTCCGTAGAATATAGATTACTTGAAGATGAAAAAGTGAATATAAATAAATAAAGATAAAATGGGGGCAAGAAAATGAAAGAATTTAAAATTGCAGTTATAGCTGGAGACGGCATAGGAGTGGATATAACAGAACAAGCCTTGAAAGTAATGGAGAAGATTTCAGCTAAGTATGATACCAAATTACATTTTACAAAGGTTTTAGCAGGTGGGTGTGCTATTGATGAATTTGGCACTCCACTACCAGTAGAAACTTTAGAAGAATGTAAAAAAAGTGATGCAGTGCTTTTAGGTGCAGTTGGAGGTCCTAAGTGGGATGTGCTTCCAGGTGAAGGAAGACCAGAGAAAGCACTTTTAGGCTTAAGAGGAGGTCTTGGATTATATGCGAATTTAAGACCAGCACAGGTATATGATGTTTTAAAAGCAGCATCACCTTTAAAAGATGCTATCATAAATGAGGGTGTGGATCTTTTAGTGGTAAGAGAATTAACTGGTGGAATTTATTTTGGAGAAAGAGGCAGAGATGAAGATGGAAGTTCTGCTTATGATACTGAAAGATATTCTGTACATGAAATAAAGAGAATAGCACATGTGGCGTTTAAAGCTGCAATGCTTAGGAAGAAGAAGGTTACTTCGGTAGATAAAGCAAACATTCTTGAATCCTCAAGATTATGGAGAGAAGTAGTTGAAGGGGTGGCTAAAGAATATCCACAGGTAGAATTAAGTCATTTATATGTTGATAACACAGCAATGCAACTTGTTAGAAAGCCTTCACAATTTGATGTTATTTTAACAAGCAACATGTTTGGTGATATTTTATCCGATGAGGCTTCGATGATCACTGGGTCAATAGGAATGCTAGCATCCGCCAGTGTTCGGGAAGATAGTTTTGGTATGTATGAACCCATACATGGATCAGCGCCAGATATAGCTGGTAAGGATTTAGCTAATCCGTTAGCTCAAATATTATCTAGTGCTATGTTATTTGAGTATTCTTTGAACATGCCACAGGCTGCCAGAGATATAGAGTCAGCTGTTGAGGCTGTATTAAATAAAGGCTATAGAACTGGGGATATATTCACCGAAGGAATGAAAAGAGTAGGAACAAAAGAAATGGGAGAACTAGTTTTAGCCCAAATTTAAGGAGGGATTATCATGAAATCTGATGCTACAAAAAAAGGTGTAGAAAAAGCACCTCATCGTTCACTTTTTAAAGCGTTAGGCTTTATAGACGAAGAGATGAATAGACCACTTATCGGTGTAGTTAGCTCCTATAGTGAGGTTATTCCAGGACATATGAACTTAGATAAGATAGCTCAGGCTGTTAAGGATGGCATAAGAATGGCTGGAGGAGTACCTGCTGAATTTGGAACCATTGCTGTATGTGATGGTATTGCTATGGGCCATATGGGAATGAATTACTCACTACCTTCAAGGCAATTAATAGCAGATAGTATTGAAATAGTTGGAGATGCTCATGCTTTTGATGGTTTAGTTTTCATACCAAACTGTGACAAGGTTGTTCCAGGAATGCTAATGGCTGCGGCTAGATTAAATGTTCCATCAATATTTATTAGTGGTGGACCAATGCTAGCAGGTAGAACAAATGGGAAAGTTACAGATTTAAGTGCAGTGTTCGAGGCTGTAGGTTCAGTAAACTCAGGTAAAATGACTCTTGAAGAATTAGATGAACTTGAGAATTCAGCGTGTCCTACTTGTGGTTCTTGTTCCGGTATGTTTACTGCTAATTCTATGAACTGTCTTTCAGAAGTTCTTGGAATGGCTTTACCTTTTAATGGAACGATACCAGCAGTTTATTCAGAAAGATTAGGACTTGCAAAAAAAGCAGGAATGCAGATAATGGAACTGGTAAAAGCAGATATAAAACCGAGAGATATTATGACAGCAGATGCCTTTACAAATGCTATTACTGCAGATATGGCTCTTGGCTGTTCTACAAATTCCTTACTTCATTTACCTGCAATAGCTTATGAGGCTTGTATAGATTTTGACTTAGATAACGTAAATGTAATCAGTGGAAGAACTCCAAATATCTGTAGGTTAAGTCCTGCTGGAAGTCACCATGTGGAGGATCTTCATTTTGCCGGTGGAATTCCAGCGGTTGTGAACGTGTTGGCAGAGAAGGGTTTAATTAAAAAGGATTGCATGACAGTTACAGGTAAAACAATATATGAAAATGTAAAAAATGCAAAAATAAAAGATACAGCTATAATTAGAACTGCTGAAAACCCATATAGTTCTACTGGTGGACTTGTAGTATTAAAGGGAACACTGGCACCAGATGGCGCTGTGGTGAAAAAATCAGCAGTTGCTCCAGAAATGATGAAGTATACTGGGGTTGCAAAGGTTTTTGATAGTGAAGAGGAAGTAACTAAGGCAATATATGGTGGGAAAATAGTAGCCGGTGATGTAGTCGTAATAAGATACGAAGGACCTAAAGGTGGACCAGGAATGAAAGAAATGCTTTCCCCTACAGCTTCTTTAGCTGGAATGGGGCTAGATAAAAGTGTTGCATTAATAACCGATGGTAGATTTTCTGGTGCAACTAGAGGAGCTTCAATTGGTCACGTTTCGCCTGAAGCCGCTGAAGGTGGACCTATCTCATTAGTTAAAAATGGGGATCTAATTGAAATAGATATAGAAAATAAGATATTGAATTTATTAGTAGACGAAGAGGAATTAAAGCAAAGAAAACCTGAGGGAAAGATGAAGGAAGCTAAGGGTTACTTAAAAACCTATAGAAAATCTGTTTCCTCAGCAAATAAAGGGGCGATTTTTCCAGACTCAAGGAGGGATTAACTATGAAATACAGGGGTGCAAGAATTTTACTAGAATGTCTTAAAGAACAAGGCGTCGATATAATTTTTGGGTATCCAGGTGGAAGCGTATTAAATATATACGATGAGCTTTATTCTTTTCAGGGAATAACCCATATCTTAGCTTCCCACGAACAAGGGGCAGCTCATGCTGCAGATGGGTATGCAAGAGCAACTGGAAAAGTAGGCGTCTGTCTTGCTACTTCTGGACCTGGAGCTACAAATCTTGTGACGGGTATAGCAACTGCTTATATGGATTCTGTACCTATGGTTGCGATTACTGGGCAAGTAGCAACAGGGCTAATTGGGAAGGATTCATTTCAAGAGGTTGATATTGTTGGTATAACTATGCCAATAACAAAACACAGTTTTTTAGTTAAAAGTATTGAGGAATTAGCGCCTACCATAAGAAAAGCATTTAAAATTGCAATGAGTGGAAGGCCTGGTCCTGTGCTTATAGACATACCTAAGGATATAACTGGAATAGAGGGCGAATACTTTCCAATAACTCCACAGGTAATAGAACAGAAAGCTGTTAAGGCAGAACAACTAAAGTATGCCATTGAAGCCATTAAAAACTCCTCTAAACCAATAATTGTTGTAGGCGGTGGGTGTAATATATCAGAGGCTGAGGAAGTACTAAAGGACTTACAAGATAAGTTAAAGTGTCCAGTGTGCAATACAATGATGGGTCTTGGTGCCTTTAACGGTCTCCACCCTATGTATACAGGAATGTTAGGTATGCATGGGACTTTTGCCTCAAATCGGTGTATAACTTCTAGTGATTTAATTATTGCTATTGGAGCTAGATTTAGTGATAGGGTTATTAGTGACCCTAGTACCTTTGCAGTAAACACCAAGGTTATTCATATAGATATAGATGAAGCTGAAGTATCAAAAAATATTAAGGCGGATAGCTGGATAATAGGAAATGTACCGGATGTGTTAAAGGGTTTACTAGAAGGTCTTCCTGGAAGAGAAGAGAATGAGTGGACAGCTTTTGCAAGGGAACTAATTCAAAAGGACAAGACAAAGGTTATAAAGGTAAAAGAATCTGATACCGTAAATCCTGTTTATGTTATTAGAAAACTTTGTGAACTTACAGAAGGTAAAGCTACAATAACTACAGAGGTAGGTCAAAACCAAATTTGGGCAACACAAGCCTTTACCTATACTAAAACAAGAACTTTTATTAGTTCAGGTGGCTTGGGTACAATGGGTTATGGATTAGGAGCTGCTATAGGTGCCAGTTTAGGAAAGAAAGAAATGGTTTTTGATATTGCTGGTGATGGTAGCTTTAGAATGAATCTTAACGAGTTAGGGACTGTTTCTAGATATAATATTCCTGTAAAAGTAATATTATTAAATAATGGAGTTTTGGGGATGGTAAGACAATGGCAGAACTTGTTTTACTCTAAAAGGTTCTCTAGTACTACCTTAGAGCAGGACACTGACTTTGTAAAAATTGCTGAAGGCTTTGGCGTTAAAGGTATTAGAGTTAATAATAATAGCCAGGTTGAGGATGCATTAAAAGAAGCAATTGCTTGGCAAGGACCTGTGGTTATTGACTTCAGAGTTGCTCCAGATGAAATGGCTTCACCAATGGTGCCACCAGGTGCAAGTATTGAAATGATGTTTGAGGTATAGTGTGTAAAACACTATACCTTTTTTTATATTGTTTTAATTTATTCTCTAAAAGAGTAAACTTTTACTATTCTTTCTCGTATTAAAAATGAGAAAGAAGGTGTAATGGATGAAGAAATTAAAAATTGTTATTTTAGCTATAAGTTTATTTTTAATTGTACTATCTGTAATTATGGTTAAAATAAATATAAAAATTGTAAATAAAGATATAATAACTGAGACTAAAAATCATTTCGATTTTATTACAAAAGATACCTCTAAAGCAATTATAGTAGATAGAATTATAATAAATAGTGACAAAAATGGAAATTCCATATTAGACCTAGATGAAATGGTTATTGGTGCTAGAATTGATGCTAAAAATAAACCTGTTTATACAAGTAAGTACTATGTAGGCGGTTATCCTCCAGATAATGAAGGTGTATGCACAGATGTTATTTGGAGGGCTTTTATGAGAGCTGGATATAATTTGAAAGAAATGATAGACAAGGATATTAAAGCTAATGTAAAACAATACCCAAGAGTAGCAGGAAAACCAGATTCCAATATTGATTTTAGAAGAGTGCCAAATCTAGTTACCTTTTTCACGAGAAATGCCCAGGTGCTTACCTTAGAACTTAATGACAAAGATGTTAACAATCTAAAGCAATGGCAGGGTGGCGATATAGTGACCTTTGATAACCCTCAGCACGTGGTAATGATATCTGATAAAAGAAAAAAGGATGGAACACCTTTTATTATTCATAATGCAGGACCTTATACCGTTGAAGAGGACGAGTTGCTTAAATGGATGCCGAAGATAACTGGACATTTTAGATATCCTAAGGAATCTGAAATAAAAAATTAAGATGCATTTTATATTCGAAACTGCAAATAATATGAATATGAGAGAGGTGAAGTTTGGTGTCTAAAAATAAAGTTTTAATCATATTACCTTTTTTAATATTAATATTACTTCTTAATGGTTGCAAGGAAAAACAATCCAGTAAAAAAGAAAATGTAAAAGTATTAGCCATAATGTCCTTAAGTGGAGAAGCTAAATCTTTTGGAAAGTCAAGCAAAAATGCATTGGAACTTTTATCAAAGGATTTGGATAAAAAAGGAATACAAATAATCTATTTAGATGATGAAAGCAACAAGGAAAAAGTAGAAGATTCTCTTAAAAAAATTCTTGGGAAAGAAAAAATCAAAGCTATTATTTTATGTACTCAAGATAATAGCGCTGAAGCAGTGACTAGAATTGCAGCGGAAAATGAAATTATAGTAATAAATGCCACAGCCACCGATACAACGTTGGATAAAGTAGGGAAGGACTTTATATACAGCTTAAGTTATAGTAACGAATTTGAGGGAAATGCTTTGGCTAAGTTTACCTATGAAAAATTAAAGTTTTCAAAGGCAGCAATTTTATACAATGAAGACAAGGCCTATTCTAAGGATTTAACCAATTTTTATAAGACTAGCTTTGAAAAATTAGGTGGAACAGTAGCTACACAATCAAGTTATAAGAATAATACTCAGGATTATAGCGAAGTATTAAAAAAAATTAAGGATTCAAAATTTGATGTTATATTTATACCTGATTATTATTATAATGTAAAAAATATTGTAAAACAAATAAGGTCTTCGGGGATTAATACTGTATTAATGGGGGGTGACGGATGGGATAGTGGAGAGATTTTAACAATAAGTGAGTTTCAAGGCTCTTATTTTTCAAGCCAATTTATGGCTAAGGATTCTATACCTGGTACCATTGAATTTAAAAAAAGTTATGAGGAAACTTATAAATCCATGCCAGATGCTAGAGCCGTTTTATCCTATGATGCAGGAAAAGTAATAATGTCAATTTTTGGGGGGGCGTCAAAAGGTGAAAATCCAGAAAAGATAAAAGAAACATTAAGTAAAATGACTATGGAGGGTGTTAGCGGTAATATATCCTTCAATCAAGATAAACGTGGGAAAAAAGTTTGTTATATAGTGGAAGTAACGGATAAGACTCTTAATATAATTACTAAGATATTACCTTAAGAAGGTTTATTTAAAAAGGATTTGGGAATACCAAATCCTAAATATTTGTAGGTACTAGCTAAATCATTTCGTAACTTTCTGATTTTCCTTTTTTAACAATTCTGTAGATACCCTTCGGTTTTGTATCTATCTTTCGAATCTCACCTCTAATAATGTCTATATAAACCTCTTTAAATCTAATGGATTTACTACAACCATAGGTTATTTTTACTGGTGTTGATACTAATTCAACATTACAAGATTTCTTTAGTAGTCTTTGGTATAAAAGTGCTGCAATATTATGACCTGGGTAAATAACTAAATATTCATTTTCTTCTACTTTCATAGCTGTCCACCCTCCCTTATTGCTAATCAAGTTTATAAATCAATCTCTATAATAAATAGAATACTGGACTACTCCATAATATGAAAATACACTAATATTGTGATTACTTAACACTTATATAAAATATATTTAATTTTCAATTAACATATGATTAAAGCAGGGTAAAAAACAACTTTTGTAACATAAATAATTTTAAAGAATATATTATAGTACAAACCAAGGATTACATAACAATAAATCATAATGAAGTATCTTCATTATTGAATAATGTTATTAAAATAAATTACAAAAGGAGTGCAAAACAATATGGATAATAAAGTGATTTCAAATAATTGTACACCTAAAAAAATACTTCAGGTTCCTGTGATTAAAGGATTTGGAGAAAAACAAGAATTAGTGGTAAGAGAAATTGTAATATCACCTCCTAATCCTTCTGTTTTTCGTATTATAAATGTTGATAAGGTAGTTACAATTACAAGTTTTAAACTTATTGCAACTGATGATAATGATGACTCTCAACCATTTTTCAGAGCAAAAGTAATAATAGATGGATTTATTGACAAAAATATAAATTACAAGACAATAGCAGATTTCACGAAGGATGCTGTAGGTGGACCAGTATTTCAGTTTACAACCAGAATAGATTTCGCAACCTTTGTTGACGTAAAAGCAAAAGAGCCAATAGTTGAAACAGACCAGGTTGAAATATTAAACGCATTTGTAGAAGGCGAAATAGAGGAGTTATTAGATCCAAATCCTGTTCCCGTAGGTGCACCAAGTTTCGCAGTAACCTTTAATAAAATACTTGAAAAAATGGTTGTGAAAATTAAACTCAAAGTTGTAAGAATAGAACATGTTACTTTAAAATAATATGATAAGGGACTGTATCAAAATAATTTTATTTTGATACAGTCCCTTTTATTTATTCAATTCTATAACAAATAAAAATTAAATAAGAAACATATTATATATAGAAAGATTTTTCTGAAGATGTAATATGGTAACAATTAGTTTGTATAAAAAGAAGGCTCTTTTTATAGAGCCTTCCAGTAACTTGCAATTGAACTAACAGCCACATTGACTCGTATTATCTACAACTATTGCTGCAAGTGTTGCGTTTGTAACAATACCACTTCCAGAACCAGCGCCACCAGTAGGAGTTACAACTACAGTGTAAGTGCAGCAATCATTAAAACAAGAATCACAATCACAAACAAAGAAAGTGAAAGCATCAGTACCAGCTGCACCAGTAGGTTGATTAAAGTTGAAAGATGGTCCAACAGGGACTGCTACTAATTGATTGGTACAAATTTTAAATATTTGGAATGATAAAGTAAAACCTGCAGTTGCACCGGCTGTAACAGCAATATTACTTGTAAATTCAAGTTTTGTGCATGGATTTTGAAAACGAGAAGTATTTACAGTAAGGGAAGTAACTGTTACGGGTGTTGTAGAGTATGAAGGTATTGTTGCGGAACCAAGATTTCCGCATTTTAAAAGAACGTCACATTCTTTGTGGAATTTACGGCTAGGTTCACAATCGTCTTTACTATGAGTTTTTGACAATGAATTCATATATTAATTCCTCCTTAAATTGAAATATTGAATAATTAAACTTAGTAACACTAAGAATTCTATAGGAACAGTGTATTTAAGTAGAATTTGTGAGAATTCTTATAATACACTATATGAGCAAAATCTACAAATGTGCCTTTATTTGAGGTGTTATGGTTTTTAATTACTCATCATAATCTTCATCATATTCACATTCGCTCTCGAATAATGGTTCAAGTTTTTGGTCAGGGAAAAACTTTGGTACAGGAGCTTTTTCAAATTTTTCACAAGGGTCCTCCTCAGGCTCTTCTTCACATTGTTTTGGAACTGGACAGAATCCATAAGCAGGAATCAACAATTGAACAATGAGTTCACATTTTACAATTAGATGGAAGCCTAAGGTTATATCTAAAAAATTAATGCAATCATCGTTTCTAGTAAAGGTTCCATCTAAACACTCTGCCACCATTTCAATTTTTATAATTTCAGAATCAAGATCTTTGGACTTACCAGTAGGAACAAAGCTTGCAGATATTTGAGCGATAGAATCAGGGCAATAAAGTTTAGATATAATCTCTGTTCGGTTAATTTCAAATAATTCACTTTGAGTTTGACCATTGGAATCTATGAAATCCGCATAAAATGAAATTACAAAGGTTACGATTACTTTTTTATAACTAGGATTTTTACTTAATGGAATTTTTTCAGCAGAAATAAGTTTTAGTTCGAAGTTTCTGCAGCCTGTAAATATTCTAGGGTTATTAAGCGCATTACTTCTTAACTCTTCATCAGTTGCATCAGTATCTGGTCCGTCATCATAAACTAAACATCTTTTGATTAAACACTGATCAAAAACTTTTGGAACTTCAATACATACAAGTTCTGATGGATCGGGAAGGTGGCCCTGTTTGTTGACAATACCAGGTCTTGGAATAAACTCATCACGAGTAATAGACATAAATTCTCCTCCTTTTATGTTAAGTGATACACTTTAATTCGTGTTCCTTATATCATAGTATTCATGC
>JACMJL010000314.1 GCA_014380625.1 Clostridiaceae bacterium | reverse complement strand
TTTGTAAATGCAGAAGGTCCACAATATCTTGTTATTGAGGATGATTTTCCTAATGGACGTATGGAATTAGAGTTTGCAGGCGTATTATTTACAGATAGAGAAACTGTTAATAAGGTAGAGAAAATGAAGGTTTGCACATGTTTAAATCCTCTTCATACAGCTCTAGCTGTGTACGGATGTCTTTTAGGATATAATCTTATAGCTGATGAAATGAAAGATCCTGAATTAAAGAAGTTAGTTGAAAAAATAGGTTATGAAGAAGGGCTTCCTGTGGTAATAAATCCAGGTATAGTAAATCCTGCGGCCTTTATTAAGGAAGTTATAGAACAAAGATTACCAAACCCATTCATTCCCGATATGCCTCAGAGAATAGCTACTGATACATCTCAAAAAATGGCTATACGATTTGGTGAAACTATAAAAGAATATAGTAAGAGATCAGATTTAAATGTTACAGATCTTAAATATATTCCATTGGTAATTGCGGGATGGTGCAGATATTTACTTGCTGTGGATGACCAAGGACAACCTATGGCATTAAGTTCTGATCCAATGCTCGAGGTACTGATGACATATCTTTCAAAAATTAAGCTAGGTAACATTGAAACTCTAGGAGATAATTTGAAACCAATTTTATCAAATGAGACTTTATTTGGTTTAAACCTTTATGAAGTTGGACTTGGTGAGAAAATTGAAGATTACTTTAAAGAACTTATAGCGGGAAAAAATGCTGTAAGAAACACATTGAGAAAATATTTATAGTATTTAGTAAAGATATGTAAACTATACCAGGTATGTAGGCATGAAGGTCAAATGTTGGCCTTCATGCCTTTATTTCAGTCTAGTTGTAAATTAGTTGCAAAATCTAGTCAAAATTCACCTTTATATAAATTAACGTACTGAGAAGGGCTTATTCCTTCAAATTTTTTAAATACTCTACTAAAGTAGAAAACATCGTTAAAGCCAACTAATTTTGAAGTTTCAGAAACAGTAAATCCATCTGTAAGTAGAGATTTTGCTTTATTAAGTCTGATTTCTATAAAATAATTAATAGTTGACTTTCCTGTAATTTGTTTAAATATGTTTCCTAAATATGATGGACTTGTATGTACATAATTAGAAAGTTCTTGCAAAGTAATGTTATTGGTGTAATTTTCAGTCATGTAGTTAATAATTTTATCTACTTTTCTTATATTTGTATAGTTATACTGATTACCTTTCTTATATTCCAAAAGGAGCATAAGTATTTCTGTGAAGAGTGATCTTTCTTTAATCCTGTTTCTGACCTTTGATGATAAAGCAGATTTAGTTAATAGTGAAAATAAATCAATCAATTTACAAAAAAGATATTCATCATTAATCTTTTGTATAGATGAAAAGGGAAGGCTGGTATTAATAAGCTTCCATTCATTGTCTTCGTAAATAGGGCAAGTATATAGGAAATCTACGGCAAAACACTTCATGCGGTTATCGGGTAAAGTGTGCGCCTCTCGAAAGTCACCTATTTTATAATAGACTAAATCTCCTCTCGAGGCTTGGAATTTACTGTTATTGCATGTGAATTCTGCTGTACCTTCATAAATCAGCATAAGATTATGAAGATTCATATAATTATTAAGTATCCAAGATGAAGGAGCGTCCCTATCAACTATATATAGTGCTTCAGGAAATATTTGATAAAGATTGTTTGATAAATCTGATTCCATAGTATGCCTCCTAATTTAATAGCTATATAGTACAAATATTATTATATATTATGTTACCCACTCAATAAAGAATTATTAGAAAGTAAGCAAAATGGAGAACGGAGATTAATACGAATGTAGGTTTATATACTTCACAAAAAGCTTGGCATGGATGAATACAAGGAAAAGTTATTGGAAGATATAAAACAGACCTATTTTAGCAAGAAATCTACCTAATAAATATCTTAAGTAGAAAGTTCATGGTTGACGCTATTGATAGGAAGATGTAACATAAAATTGTAAGGTTTTTACAATAAATTTATTAGAAAGGAGAATAAAAAAGAATGCTCAAAAAAGTATTTCCAGTACTCTTGACCATCAGCATTATTGCAACGTCATTGTCTAGTATTGCATTTGCACAAAACACAGAAGAGAACTCCCAGAATGGGGGTGATAAAGTGGCTATTCAAACTCCATTGGCAGGATCTCGGCCAAGTGCACCAACGGGTCTTGACATAAAAAAGGACGGTCGCAACCTAAAACTGAGATGGAAAGTTGCTAAAGGTGTCAGCAAATATGAAATATACCGTGCAGGTGGAAGATTTGGAAACTATCAAAAAATCGGCGAAAGTACAGGCGCAAATTTTATGGATACAAAACCCAATGCTTCTAAATATGAGAACTACTATAAAGTTGTTGCAGTAAATGATAACGGTAACAGTGATCAATCAGACTTTATCTCTCTAGAAACTGAGATGTTTGGGGACAATATGATCTTCTACAATGGAAAATATGACGACATGAAAGCAATTGGACAAGAAGTGAATAGCATACATGACAATAAGACTTTTAAAGATCAATTTGGTACTGACCGTTATGGGCTATATTTCAAATCAGGAAATTATAATAATGCTGGTTCGCTTAATATCGGCTACTATACTCAAGTTTCTGGCTTGGGAAAAACTCCGTTAGATACAAAGGTTTACAATATGTTAACACCAGCGCCACTTGATGGCAATAACGCAACCTGCACATTCTGGCGTGGTGCTGAAAATCTTACAGTGTCAGGGGAGGTTGATCCTGATGTTACATTTATGTGGGGAGTTTCACAAGCTGCACCACTTAGAAGGGTGAATGTTGAACGTTATACTCAGCTTGATTGGTGGTACGGATGGTCAAGCGGCGGTTATGTGGCTGACAGTGTTTTCACTAAAAAAGCCGGATCATGGACACAACAGCAATGGTACACCAGAAATAGTGAGCTTAATGAAGGCTGGTATGGTGTTAACTGGAACGGCGTATTCCAGGGTGTTAAAAATGCACCAGGAAATACTTGGGACCAGAATACTAATCCATATACAACTGTTGATACAACTCCTATTGTCAGGGAAAAACCATTCCTGTATTTAGGCGATGACGGAGAATATAAGGTATTTGTACCAGCTGTAAGAAAAAACTCTACTGGCATTACTTGGTCAAAAGACAATATTGGTGTAGGGCAAACAATGGATATCAGTAAATTTTATGTGGCTAAGGAAGGTGTAGACACCGCTGCTACAATAAACGCAGCTTTGAAAAAAGGAAAGAATATTTTCTTTACACCAGGTATTTATAAATTAGAAAAACCTATTCATGTGAAAAATGCTAACACGATCATTATTGGTACTGGCTTGGCAACACTTGTTCCAAATAATAACACTGCAGCTATGATCCTTGATGATGTACCAAATTTAATAGTTGCTGGATTGATGTTTGATGCATATCAAAGTTCTACTAATTTGCTCAAGGTTGGCGCTAAGAACAGCAACAGGGATAACGGTACTAATCCATCATCACTAATAGACCTGTACTTCCGTGTTGGTGGTTTCCGTACAGAAAAGGTGCATGTAGACACTGCACTTGAAATTAACAGTAATAATGTTATAGGTGATCATTTCTGGGTTTGGAGAGCTGACCATGGTAACGGTGTTGGTTGGGATAAGAACACTTCACCAAATGGGTTAGTGGTAAACGGTGATAATGTTACTGTTTATGGACTGTTTGTTGAACACTTTCAGCAATATCAGACCCTATGGAATGGTGATAAGGGACGCATGTACTTCTATCAGTCCGAAACCCCATATGACCCACAGTCTCAATCGGGATGGATGAGTCATGATGGTACAGTAAAAGGCTATGCCTCTTACAAAGTAGGCAATAATGTCAAGAATCATTATGCAGTTGGGTTAGGTATCTATGATGTACTTATAAATACAAATGGAGCAAGTATCTTTATGGACAACGCTATCGAAGTACCTCAAAAGGAGAACGTGGTAGTTCAAAATGCATGTATTGTTGAGATTTCAAATGCAACCGGTCCTCTTGTTGGTATTAACAGTATAATTAATGGTACAGGAAGCGGAACTAGTACAGGTATTGGCGGAAAAGGCTATGCAAGAGAATTTGTCCTCAAATTTCAGAATGGTGTTGCTCAATTATTAAATGGAACAGCTAAAGGTACTCAGCCCACTGACTGCCGTGATGACTGGAATTATAAACTTAGAAAGCTTGTTAATAGTACAAGCGGATTGAAGGAAGCATATTACACAAAATCATCTTGGTCAGCGTTTACTGAAGCCTTAAATAAGGCTGACAATTCATCAATAGAAGCTCCACAGAAAGCATATAATGCACTTGATGAAGCAATAAGAGGACTTATTGAAAAGGGAGTAACCAACAAACCTGCAGCGTAAGTACTACATATGAGGCCCTGGGCTAATTATTTAGTCCAGGGTTTTATTATACTTTAGTTTAGTTGTATTAAAGTTAAGAAGGGGGAGCTATCCTATCTATGTTATTTGCCAAGGATTGTCTTTATCTTCCTTAAATAAGATACAACTTCTTATTGAATTTTCAACCATATCGCTAACAGCTTGGTCAGTATAAAAAGCTGTATGCGGAGTTACAATTACATTTGGAAAGGATTTCAATATTGCTAAATCTTTATTATTTAATACTTGACCTTTTAAATCATTGTAATATATACCTGATTCGTGCTCAATTACATCTAAAGCTGCCCCTCCAATTTTCCCACTCTCAATTGCTTCAATAAAGTTATCTGTATTGATAAGAGATCCTCTTGCTGTATTGATAATACAAACTCCATTCTTCATTTTGCTCAAAGACTCTTTATTTATCATATGATAATTATCACATGTAGCTGGCATATGTAATGTTATAATATCACTATTTTTAAATAAGTATTCTAAATCAACATATTTACAGTAACTTTTGATTTCTTCTTGTTCATAGATATCATGAGCTAGGATTCCACATCCAAAGCCTGAAAGATGTTTAATTACAGTTTTTCCAATTCTACCTGTTCCTATAACCCCAACAGTTAAATTCGGTAATTCTTTACCTTGAACTTCAATTAAAGAATAATCTTGAGAATTGCTACGATCCATAATAAGCTTCATTTTTCTAGTTACCATAAGCATCATCATAATTGTATAGTCAGCTACACTATTTGAAGAATATGTTGCATTCCCAACATGGATTCCAAGCTTTTTAGACTCTACTAAATCTATATGATCATATCCAACAGTTCTTGTGGATATAAACCTCACTCCAATTTCATGGAATTTCTTCACTAATTCAGCATCTATAATTGTTGTAATTATACTTATACAATCAAATTCATTAGCTAGTTCTGCAGTTTCCATACTAGGTTGTTTTTCAGTTAAAACCACTGTTATATTATACTTTTTACTGAATTCTTTAAAATATTCTGTTTCATCTTTTCTGTGACTATAAGCTAAAATTTTCATGGTTTACTCCTTCTTTCTATATAATCTCTATCTATTTTATCATATATTATTTAAAGGAGCACAAACTTGTTTTTAATGTAAATAGTAATTTAAATGATTACTTATATAAAAAAACTTTTAGGTTACCTTTCTTATCAAGGGTGGCAAGTAGAACGTTTTTTACCTCAGTTTGATATAAACTTTCTAAACTGGAAATAACCCAGCCTTCATCCCTATGAATTCGTTTTAGCTCCTTGGAATTAAATTTACCTTCTTTAATAATCGTCCTTGGCAAATCAAAAGGTTCTGTTTCCATTTGGAGGAATGAAGGAGTAATCGGTTCGTATTTTGGATGTAAAAAAACAGAAATTTTTCCGTCAGCTTCCCAAGTTGCTAATGCTACCTTTTTCACATCCTCTACTTTTTCTTCACGTAATTCTTCTAATAATACATCAATTGATATTCTTGCTTTTTTTAATCCTTTATAAAGGATTTCTCCGTCCTGAACAATTGTGATTGGTGAACTATTAATAAGTCTTCTAAAAGATGGAAATTTAAGAATGCTGAATATGCCACCAAGATATAAGACAACTAATACAATTGTTGAAATGATGGACCCTTTTAACCCAAGATTTTCATCAGATAATGGATGAGCAATAATATTTCCAATTACTAAAGCAATAACGAAATCAAGGAGTCTTAACTGGGAGATGGTACGTTGTCCTAAGAGTTTTGCTACAGTCAGCAAAAAGAAAAAAGCAATAATAGCACGAAGAATCCACTCAATGGTGGTAAGCGTTTCCTGGCCTTGTAAAAAATTCATATAAGATGCCTCCTTTACCCGAAAAATTTAACACTGATGTTATTTTAACCAATAATCAATGAAAAAATTAAAAGAATATTGAATTAACTTAAAATATGAATATATGTTCCTTGTAGTAAGACCTCAGCTTATATATCCTTTATTTTTTTATACTGTTTTGGGGAGATATCTTTATAAATCTTAAATTGTTTTATAAAATAACTGGAATTAGTGAAACCTGAATGAAGTCCAACTTCTGTTATATTCATATTTGTAGTGAGAAGAAGCTTCTCTGCTTCTCTTATACGTACGAAATTTAAATATTCCTTAAAGGTTTTCCCTATGATTTTACTAAATTGTCTAGAAAAATAACTATAGCTCATATTACACATTTCCGACAATACCATAAGGGGTATATCATCCTTGTAATTATCTTCTACATACTTTAAAACCTTTTGTAATTTTTCAATATTAATTGTTGTGTTAAGACTCTCTAATTGGTTTCTTAACTCTATTGGATAGCTATTTCTTAATATCCATAAAAATATGGTATAAATTCTAGCTATAACCCCTAACTCAAAACCATATTCTTTATTTTGAAATTCATGGAAGGTCTCTTCCATCAGCATAGGAATATGAGTTTTCAGTAATTCTTCCTTTTGAAAAATTTTCTTGTGTAGAAATCCAGGATCTATAAAGGGGATAATATACCGCATTTCTAGTGCTACGCCTGATGCGGAAAATACCTCAGGTTCAAATTTTAATACTATGAACTCTGTAGGAATATTTATATCAAAATAGGTAGAATGGACTTCTCTTGAGTCAATTAATACTAGGCTTCCTCCTAAAACATCATGTACCTCATTACCTAACTGGATTCTCACTTTTCCAATAATAACATACAATATTTCGATATAATCATGAAAATGCAATGGAACAAAGGATTTGCCCGCTGGGTCCTTTGTAAGAAAACATGAAAAAGGATATAGTATTTCTCCAGGTATAATAACTTTTTTTTCTAAGTAAGGAGCCATAGGATCCCTCCGTATAATAATATTGATAATGACAAATTTGTTTTATTTTTTTACATATTTATTATATTATAAAAGCCATAATTTTGCTAGACTATAATTATAATTGCAAGGTTGAACTACTATAAGTAAACAACATTTACACTTTTAGGAGGAATAATTTATGAATGGAAAAATGAACCCCATATTAATATCAAGTGAAAAGATAAAGAGGTATGAACATAATCCTATTTTATCTGCAAAAGATATCCCTTATGAAGCAGATCTTATTTTTAATGCAGGTGTAGTAAAATACCAGGGAAAGTATGTAATGATTTTTAGAAATGATTATGGATATATAGAAGGTAGTAGATTCAAAGGAACTAATCTAGGGCTTGCCTTTAGTGATGATGGAGTAAGTTGGAGGGTACAAGATAAACCTTTTTTTTCTATGGAAGATATACAGGATGACGAGATATCAAGGTTATATGACCCAAGACTTACTGTTATAGATGGCCGTTGTTACGTTTGTTTTGCTGTAGACACCCGTCATGGGTTAAGAGGTGGAATTGGGGTCACAGATGATTTTAACAAGCTAGAAATAATTAGTATGACGGTACCCGATAATAGAAATATGGTGTTATTTCCCGAAAAGATCAATGGGTTATACACCCGTTTAGAGAGACCAATGCCTGTATATAGTAGAGGAAAAGATCGTTTCGATACCTGGCTTTCAAAATCTCCAGATCTAAAGTTCTGGGGAGAATCCTCATTAATACTCCCTGTAGAAGCTGTTCCCTTTGCTAATGATAAGACAGGCCCTGCAGCACCACCAATAAAAACTAAAAAAGGATGGCTTACAACTTTCCATGCTGTAGATATTGATGCTTCAAGAGGTAAAAATGGTTGGGAACCATATTGGAAAAAGCGTTATTGCGCAGGTATTATGCTTTTAGATCTTGAAAATCCTGAAAAAATTATAGGTATGTCTAAAGAGCCTTTAATTGCACCTGAAACTGTTTATGAAGCAACAGAAGGCTTCAGAACAAATGTAATTTTTCCTGGCGGAATGATTCTTGAAGAATCTGGAGAAGTAAAAATCTATTATGGAGCTTCAGACACTGTAGAGTGCCTCGCAACTGCTCATGTAGATGACCTATTGGAATTATGCAAACCAATGTAATAACTGATCTAGCATACACTCTAGAGACCTTGGACTAATTAATTAATCCAAGGTTTTCTTATGGATAAATTTTCTTTATTATAAAAGTGAAGTATATGATTGTTAGGTATTGACGAATGAACAAATATCATATAGAATAATGTAGGTCGCTGAAATTAAGGTTTTTAGTTCATATCTCGGGGTGTAGCGCAGCTGGGAGCGCGCGTGGTTTGGGACCATGAGGTCGCAGGTTCAATCCCTGTCACCCCGACCATTTAAATATTGGGATGTCGCCAAGTGGTAAGGCACCGCACTTTGACTGCGGTATTCCGTAGGTTCGAATCCTGCCATCCCAGCCAATATATTTTTAAATTGAATTTATTTTTCAAAATATGGTTTACTAGCTCAGTTGGTAGAGCACATGACTTTTAATCATGGTGTCCGGGGTTCGATTCCCCGGTAAGCCACTACTTAACTTGCGGCATGCAGGTTCAAATAATGTCATCTGCACCAGAAGAACCTTTGAAGTACAAGGGTTTTTCTGGTGCTTTAAAAATATAATAATGATAAAAGACATCTAATAAGTTAGGTGTTTTTTTATACTTCCTCAAATTATACTTCAATTAATAAGTTTTATTGGATGGTCTGTTGGATCATGGAAATAAGACATATGAACTGTTATAAGTGTAGATATAATATTGTCGAAAATTCAAATATTTAATTGAATTGAGATGGTAATAATGGTAAAATAATATTAAAATCAATAAAAAATTATATAATTTACAAGCGCTTAGACAGTTTAGTTATCATTTTCTTAATTTGGTGTAACATTGGGGGGTAATTTACTTGAAAAAAAACAAAAATCTAAATGATTCAATAAGTATTCAAGAATTGTTTAAGAACCTTGCGAGACAAAAGGAAATAACTATTTCTATAGGAATTAAAGAAAATCACTTGCCAGGAACAATGAAGTTTAGTCACAAAACTGCAGAGGAACCTTTAATACACTATTCTGAAGACGCTTATTCTTTTGGAATTGGAGATAATATGGAAGTATCCTTTTTCTATAAGGATACTTTTTTTGAGTTTGAATCACAAGTAATTGATGTATTTCAAGGAGCATTTAGTATTAAAAAACCAGATTTAGTAAATGCATCTTTTACTAGAATTAGTACACGATATAAAATAAAAAAGGATGAGAGTACATTTTTAAGATTTCAAGAAAATGATGAAAACTTTAAAATAATTGAAATTAGTACCTCTGGCCTTTCATTTGAATTAATTTCAAATACCCCTTGTGAAGGTGATATTTTAAGAAATATACATCTTAATCTTAATGAAACATTATCATTTTATTTTGATGCTGAAGTTAAGTATGTAAAGCCGGGGATGAATTCGTTTACATGCGGTTTAAGCTTTATTAATCTTGAATGGGTATATTCACAGGCTTTATTTCATTATATTTTTAAAAAATACTATCCTAATTTAAAGTCCCTTTCAGATTTTTCCGAAGATGATATATCAAGATTATATGATACAACAAAATACACAGGTCAAAAAACCTTCGGAACTGAAAACAATGAATTTAATAGTGAAATTAAGGCTATTGACAAGGTTAAAGATAAACCCACGATTTTTGTAAATATAGTGTACCATAAAAATAATATTATTACAGGAGCTAATTCTGCCTTACGGATTTATAACCGTACTTTTGTGGGACATCAGCCTGTTTTGCTACCTGAGACTTATCTTAATCCTAAAAAAAATGCGGATATTTTTATTGGTCTTGCAGAACATTTGCTAAATCACCTTCATTTTGAGAATTTTATAACTTATATCAATTCAGATTTTCAATGGCACTTAAGTGTTTTTGAAAATATTAATAAGATTATTAAAAACAATGAAAAACTTATTTTTGATAAACTTACCTACTATGAATATAGTATTGAAGATGGACATAGTGAGAAGGTTACTGAATATTGTACTGAAGTTCTTGACGATCCTTCGGATTTTATAGAATATTGCAATAAAAGTTTATATTCACTTGAAAGTACCAGTTATTCTTACGATAAAGAAGGCTTTTTTCAAGGTGAAATAAAGGGGATTTATCATACACTAGGTTATTCAATGGTTAGAAGAGTATTTCGTACAAAAGAAAATGGAAAAACTATTGCCTTTGCTGTTGCTGAGTGTTTTACTGAGAAAATTGATTTTAATAATAACCTTGATACAATAAAGGTATATTTTGTGGAAGAGAATCTTAATCTTAAAACAATATTGAATTCAATTCTGAGCGAAACTGTAATGTTTTTTAAAATTAATAACAAGAAAAGATTCAGAATTTATGTTCAACTTCCTTCAGATACACAGGATAATATTTCTATACCAGGACTTAGTAAGAATTTTTCAACCAATAGAGTTATGTTAAGCAGAGAAGGTATGTTAGAATTCACTAGACTTTTAACATCTAATTTTGAGTATTATACAAGATATTACAATCTATCCCAATCTCAAAAGTCTATATGGCAAACTGAAAAATTTTATCCAGGAACAAGTATCGGAAATATTGCGGCAACCATGAAAATCAAAGGAAAAATAGACTATTTTATTCTGGAAAAGGCAATTAATATTTTTGTGGAAAAAAATGATGCTATGAGAATACAAGTTGTAGAGGATAACGGTATACCTAAACAATATGTCAGTATTTATAGTTATTCCGAAATTGATTTTTTTGACTTCAACAATTGTGATATTAAACAATATTATTTTTGGAATGAAGAACAGACCAAGAAACCTTTTAAGCTTAACGATTCTGTCCTATATTATTTTGCTATTGTAAAATTAAAGGAGGACTTGTTTGCTATATTTGCAAAGACTCACCACATGATTTCGGATGCCTGGTCCATGAATCTTTTGGCAAGTCAAATTTTAGAGTATTTTAAATGCTTAGATAATAACGCGAAGATATCAAGTGCTCATAAGCCTTCGTATTTAGATTATGTTTTGGGTGAAGAAGAGTATAAGTTTTCGAAAAAAATGGATAAAAGCAAGGAATTCTGGGATAAGAAGTTTGAAACCATACCTGAATTTATATCCTTTAAACCTGAGCAAAGTATAAAAGGTACAAGTGCAAAACGAAAAACATTTATTTTGTCTGAATGTGATACGAAAGGTATTCAAGGTTATTGTAATAAAATGAAAATTTCCATATTTACATTGTTTATTTCTGTTTTCTCTGTATATTTAAGTAGAAAAACCGGATGTGAAGATCTGGTTGTGGGTATTCCTATTCTAAATAGGGCTGGTATAAAGGAAAAAGATACAGTTGGAATGTTTATAAACTCAATACCTTTAAGACTTCAGGTAAATCACAATATGGAATTCGAGGCGTATCTTAATAACATTGCAAGAGAGCTTAATTCATGTTTCAGAAACCAAAAATATAACTATGATATGATACTAAGTAATTTTAGAAGCAAACATAATGTTTCGTGTAGGCTTTATGATGTAGTCATCTCATATCAGAATTCAAAATATGAAAAGCAAGATAATGCTGAGGATATTGAATGTAAATGGCATTTTAATAATCATCAGGTAGATTCTCTTGTTATACATATAGATGATAGGGAAGATAATGGAAAGTATGTTATAAACTTTGATTATCTTGTTGACGTTTTTGACGAGGCTGAGATCGGGAGGATCTTTGGATATATAATCAATTTAATAGATGATGCAATAAAAAAACCTGATGAAGAGTTAAGAAATTTAAATATGCTTACTAATAAAGAAGACCTGGAGTTGTGGAATTATATTGAGAAGTATAATGATACCGATGCAGAATATCCAAGTAGTAAGGTAATCCACCAACTTTTCGAAGAGCAAGCTAGTAGAACTCCTGATAATATAGCTTTGGAATTTGAAGATAAAATAATGACATACGAAAAATTAAACAATAAATCAAACCAACTAGCAAGGAGGCTACGAGAAAGAGGGGTAAAAACTAACAGCATTGTTGCTATAATGTTAAACCGTTCTTTCGAGATGATTATTGGGATTTTAGGCATTTTAAAATCTGGTGGTACATACCTACCCATAGACCCCGGTTATCCAAATGATAGAGTCAACTACATGCTGGAAAACAGCGAATGTGATATTGTTTTAACTCAAGATGAATTCATGGATATAATAGATTTTTCCGCTGAAAAGATTAATTTGGCAGATGCTGGACTTTTCATAGGAAACACCAGCAACTTAAAAAATCTAAGCAAACCTGATAATTTAGCTTATGTTATATATACCTCAGGTTCTACTGGAAAGCCAAAGGGAGCAATGATAACGCACCAAGGTTTGGTAAATTATATTTCTTGGGCAGACAAGAGATATGTAAGAGGGGATAAGATATCCTTCGCGCTTTATTCTTCCATTTCTTTTGATTTAACTGTAACTTCTACTTTTACACCACTTATATCAGGAAATAAAATTGTTATTTATCACTGTGACAACAATGATATTTTAATTAGAAGGATTTTTGAAGAAAAAAAGGTTGAGTTAGTAAAATTGACACCTGCGCATTTACAGCTTATTAAAGACCTGGATAATAAAAATTCTAGTATCAAACGGCTTATTCTGGGTGGAGAAGATTTGAAAACAGAGTTGTCAAGGGAGATACATAACAGCTTTGATGGTAAAATTGAAATATATAATGAATATGGACCAACGGAAACTGTTGTAGGTTGCATGATTTACAAGTTTAATTATGAAAAGGATACAGAAATATCTGTACCCATTGGTAAGCCTGCGGATAATGTGCAAATTTATTTACTTGACAGATATCTCAATCCTGTTCCTTTCGGAATTCCTGGTGAGATGTATATTTCAGGTGATGGGGTTTCTAGAGGTTATCTTAATAGGAACAAACTAACCATGGAAAGATTTATGCCAAATCCATTTTTACCGGGTAAAAGGCTTTATAGGTCCGGGGATTTGTCAGTAATGCTTCCAGATGGAAATATGGAATACTTAGGAAGAATTGATAATCAGATAAAAATTAACGGATTTAGAATTGAACTTGGTGAAATTGAGAATGAAATATTAAAGAATGATTTAGTTAAGTCTGCAGTTGTACTTGATATAAATGATTCAAGTGGAAGAAAACACCTTTGCGCTTATGTTGTAAAAGAGGATAATTTAGAAATAGTTGACTTGAAGAATACTTTAACAGCGAAACTACCTGCTTACATGATACCGTATTTCTTCGTAATTGTAGATCAAATCCCATTAACATCAAACGGAAAAGTTGACAGGAAAACTCTTGAAGCCTTAAATCCAATTAAAAAAGATGATTCAAGTTATGTTGATCCAACAAACGAGCTTGAAAAAGAATTAGAGAATATTTTGTGCCAGCTACTTAAAGTGGATAAAGTTAGTACTGCGGATAATTTATTTGATCTAGGGATGGATTCTTTAATGGCAATGCAGTTTATATCTGCACTTTCTCCAAAAGGCTTTGAGTTATCTATACAAGATATTTATGATGGAAACACAATCAAAGCATTATCAAACAAGTTGCAAAAAAATGCTGATAAATCATCTGATTACGCTGAAGATAATCTCAAGTTAATAAAAACCAATCTTGAAAGAGCATCAGACCTTGATAATCTAGAAATGATTGAATTGGAACATGTTTTTTTAACTGGTGGAAACGGATATTTAGGTGCCCATGTTCTGTATGAGCTTATAAAAAGTACAAAAGCAAAGGTATATTGTTTGGTAAGGGGTGAAACTAAGCATATTGCTAAAGAAAGGTTAGTGAAAGTTCTAGATTTTTACTTTCCTGGTGAGTTTGAGAATGTTGATGAAAGCCGTATATCTGTTTTGGCTGGAGATATAACTTTAGAAAAATTCGGACTTGATGACAATGACTATGATATGTTAATTAACAGGGTTGATACGGTTTTTCATCTAGCTGCTATTATCAAGCTTTTCGGAAATTATAAGGAGTATGAAGCTGTAAATGTTGAAGGAACAAGAAGAGTATCAGATTTCACAGCTAAATACGGAAAAGCATTAAAATATATTTCTACTACAAGTGTTTCAGGTAACTACTTGGTTAAACAAAAAACAGGAGGAATGGATTTTACAGAAAATGATTTATATATAGGACAGAATTTTAATGATAATGTATATATAAGAAGCAAATTTGAGGCTGAAAAAATTATTTTTGATAAAGTAGATTTAGGATTAAATGCAACAATATTTAGGGTAGGTGATCTGGTGAGCAGACATTCTGATGGTACTTTCCAGATAGATGCAATGAAAAATTTTACTTTTAAAATTTTAAGGGCTCTTATTGAAATAGAAATAATTCCAGAGCAGTTACTAACCGAAGAACTTGAATTTTCTCCTGTTGACAGTGCGAGCAAAGCAATTGTATTATTATCCAGGATAAAACAGAATAAAACTGAGGTTTATCATATTTTTAACCACAAAAGATTTAAACCAAGCCTAGTATTCTTTGATCTGCTTAAAGCATTAGGATATGAGTTTAAAATTGTAAAAGATTATTCCTTTCATAAGTATATTGAATATATAAAAAGAAACTCTGATAAAATTGAGGAAATAAATTGTCTAGCTAGTAACTTTAATTATGACCATATGTTTAGTGCTGGATACACGGTTAACATAAGATCAGAATATACGGTTGAGGTTCTCAAAAGACTTTCATTCAGTTGGCCGGATATAGATAAGGAATACCTTGAAAGAGCTATTGATTATCTCAGAGACATTGACTTTTTGTCAAAATAATATTGACTGCATTCTTATTAGTAGCAGTTTAGTAATGAAATTATATAACTGAGAGAAAGGAAGATGATAAAATTGAGTAGTAATAGCTTACAATATATTTTCCTTATTGCCTCAACTTTATTAATTGGATTTTTGTTAATAATATTAATAAAAATTAAAAAAAAATCACAGATGCATTATATTCTTGTTTCGTTAATAACTCTGCTTATCATCTGGAATCTAGGGGTAGGTTCGGATAAATTGTGGTCTGATATTTATGGCTACTCTAACATGTTCTTTGTATTTATTATATTCATAGGAACGTGCTTTACTCCTGTATCACTACTTCTAACAGGAATAATATTTGCAAAGACAAAAATCAATTTTAAATTTAAGTATATATTGCTTTTGGCCATTCCCATAACATCAACTTTGGTTTTGTGGACAAATAACTACCATCACTTGTTCTTTATAAAATACTCTTTTACCAGTAACAATGTGATTTATGGAAGATATTTTCTTATTCATGCTGTATATTCTTATATATGTATTTTGCTTGGCATGTATTATTTACTGTACTTTTCTGTAAAAAATACAGGTATTTTTTCTAAACAGTCAGTGTTGATATTGACAGGAAGCTGTATACCATTAATTGTTAACATCTTATTCACGCTTAAAATTTTTGAAATTACTCTATTTGCCACACCGATAGCTTTTTCTATAGCAATCATATTCTTTTTTGCTGCAATCATAAAATATGATTTTTTAGGTGTTTTACCTATAGCAATTCAGACCGCAGTGGATAGAATATCAGATGGCTTTATAATTATAGATTTAGAGTACCGTATCGTAAACTACAACAAGACCTTAATGGCTATGTTTAATGGCATTGTGGAAGTCAAAAGAAAAGATGATATTTTTTCAATGTTAAAAGCCTTCAAAGCAATTGATGTAAAAAAATTGAAAAGTTATATTGAAGAAGTGGTTAAAACAAGAAAGTCAATTGTTTTTGAACAATATATTAAGGTACTAAACGTTGATAAATACTTTGATATTGAGATTACTCCAATAATAGAAGGTGAAAATCACTTAGGTACTATAATTTTATTAAATGACATAACTGAACATAAAGCAAATTTGAAGAAGATAAATGAGCAACAGGAACAAATTATAGAGAAGGAGAGGCTTGCATCCCTTGGTACGCTAATGGGCGGTATTTCTCACAATTTAAAAACACCCATAATGTCAATATCAGGATGCATCATAGCTCTGGAGGATCTTACAAAAGAATATTATGAATCCGTGGGAAATTCTATTGTCAGCGAAGATGATCACCGTGAAATAGCCAATGAAATGTCAATTAACCTTAAAGACATTAAAGAACATTTTTCTTATATGAGTAAAGCTTTAACTGCTATAAAGAATCAGGTTGCTAGTTCGGATAGTCGTAAAGAAATCAGTTTTACGCAGGATGAAATACTTCAAAATATCGAGTTTCTTATGAAGTATGAAATTAAGTCTAATTTCTGCAATCTGATTATTTCTAATGAAATACAAAATAACTTTTTAATTAATGGTGATATTGGAACCTTGGTACAAATCATTAATAATCTTATTTCAAATTCTATCCAATCTTATGGGAAAATTACTGATACTACCAATATTGACGTTTCTTCAAGAAAGATAGAACTTATAATATATGAAATAGACAATTATATTGTTTTTAAAGTTAAAGACTATGGACGAGGAGTTCCACAGAGAATTAAGGACAAACTTTTTAAAGAGATGGTTACTACTAAAGGAAAGGAAGGGAGTGGAATTGGACTATATCTTTCTTATTCTAAAGTAAAGGTGATGTTTAATGGCGACATGTGGCTTGAATCTGAAGAGGAGAAAGGTTCGAGTTTCTATGTTAAAGTTAAGAAATTTCTGTTATAATTATTAAAAAATATAAGATATTTTGATTAGATTGGAGGAGCAAAATAAAATGAGGCTTTCAAATATAAAAAAAGTTGAACTAGTAAACATAAAAGAAAAATTTAAAATAATAGGAATAGATGATGAAATAGGAGTAATTAAAACTTTGAAAGTTATTCTGGAAAAGTATGGTTACGAATTTGAAGGCTATACAGATCATGCCAAAGGAATTGAGCAAATTAAAAACAACCATTATGACTTGTTGATTCTTGATTATCTGCTGGATAATATTAATGGAACTCAGGTAGTTGAGTTAATAAGGCAATTCGATAAAGAACTATATATATTGTTTTTAACGGGTCATTCAGAGTCTGCACCACCTTTGGAAACTCTTGAAAAAAATGATATACAGGGTTATTGCACTAAATCCAATGATCAAAGTCAACTTTTACTTCTCGTCAAATCAGCTTATAATGTTGTAGGGATGATGAATGAAATTAGGCTAACAAGAAACGGGCTAAATTGTATTTTGGAGTCTGTTCCTAAGATATATCAATTGCAACCTATAGATGTGATACTTGAAGAAGTTTTGAGAAACCTTCTTCATATAGTTAAGTCAACTAATGCCTTTATTTTTGCTGATAATATTTTTGGGCAAGAGGGTATTTCAATGGAAAGTTTCTTTAAAGGTATTGGTAAGTTCGATACTGATATAAACACATTTACTAAAATGTTTAATCCGTCTCTTATGGTACATGCGGGATCAGCTAGAATGCAAAAGCAAAGGGTCCAATATGAAGACGGTGTGTTTTTTCCATTGATTAATGATAAAGCAGAATGTATGGGAGTTATTTATGTGGAATTGTACAATGATAAAAACATAAACCTGTTGGATATATTTGCAAAGCAGGCAGCAAGCTCTATAAATAATGCTTTCCTGCATTCATTACTTAATATAAAAAATGATGAATTGAATAAAACTTATGAGATAATTAAGTCCAGATATGAAGAAACAATAGATACGCTAAGGCTTACAGCTGATGCAAAAGACGATTATACAAGTGGTCATTCTGACAGAGTTGCCAGGTATGCCGTAGAAATTGGAAAATGTTTTAGTGTTTTAAATGAAAAAGATTTAGATTTGTTAAGGGTAGCAGGGATATTCCACGATATTGGGAAGATAGGTACTGCGGATGA
>JACMJL010000313.1 GCA_014380625.1 Clostridiaceae bacterium | reverse complement strand
TCATTAGCTTACCTTCTGTTCTTGCTCCAATACCCACCATAAATATAACTCTAGTCTCTTCACCTGGTGCAAGGATAATTCTTTTGTGTAGAGCACCACAGTGATTTCCACCTAACTCAGAGCTTCCACTACACTTCCCACTCTCCACAGCCACAGGGTTATCTTCTGTATGATAGTTACCTAAAAATTTATCTCTTAAACAATCATAGCCATCTGGTTCGAAGCTAGAAGCCATATACTGGTAACCTGTCTTATCAGTGTCATAGAAAAGATCATTTTCAATAATTCCTTCCTCATAACTAGAACCAGCAGCGTATAAACTCATCTGAAAATTTTCATTATCCATATCTATATTTTGAAAAGAAAATTCTACATATGAAAATACACTTAATTTACGTGTATCAGTCCCATTATTTTTTATTTTAACCTGCCAAAGTTCTACATCATCATTTACAGGAATAAAAAGGAGTTGTTCTGCACTGATGTTACTATAATCACAGGAAAACTTAGAATAGGAAAGTCCATGGCGACATTCATATTTAGCTTTTTCAAGATCTTTACCAACTGGCTGCCAAGAAACTGACCAATAATCACTAGTTTCATCGTCACGCAGGTAAACATAGTGTCCTGGTCTATCTAAAGGTACAGAGTTGGGTCGAAAGCGAGTTATTCTATTATATTGAGGTTTTTTATAAAATAAATATCCACCTGCATTTTGTGAAATAACAGCACACATATCCTTAACCCCTAGGTAGTTTGTCCATGACACTGGTACCTCTGGACGTTCAATTACATATTCCCTATTTTCATTATCGAAATATCCATATTTCATTTTATCTTCTCCCTTTTAGTTTTCAAAAGAATTAGCTACCCTAATTGTAATCTAAATACTTCCTACTCAGATTATAGCATTCAATTTAAGCTTACTAAATCAGTGCAAGTTGGCATTTATTTGTTTATTTTGGCTTGTTAAGTCATCTTGAAAACAACAATCAAGCATTACACTAGTCTATTTTATTTTAGGTACCTAATAAACCATAGAATTATACATTTAACTCTAGTATACTTAAGTGAAGCCAACTAAAATTTTTCTATAGCTATCTGAAAGGATTTTTATTATGACAAAGCACTCTATAAAAAGTAAACTTATACTTATTGCAGTTCTCTTTATTCTCTATCCCACAATAATAATTGGATACTTTGGATATGCTAATTATTCAAAAATGATGAAAGATAAGGCAATAGTAGACTATAAAAATGCAGCTCTACAATTAACACAATTGCTTTCAGACCGAATGGGTAAGCTTAGTCTTTTCTCCATTCAGATTTTTTATGACCGCAAAATAAATGATACAGATACTGTAATCAATTCTAATAATCTAGATTTCATATATGAAAACAACTTCCAGCAATACTTACAATCCTTACTGCTTTATAAATACGAACTAAGTGAAGTTTTAATTAAATATAATAAGAGTGAAAAGGTTTTTCAAGCCAATAGGACCTTTGTGGACACCACAGATTGTTACAGCAACATGGCTATGTTAAATGAAGCAGCCTTAAAGGGCAAAGGTAATCCAGTATGGTATGTTGCCAGTAAAAACGGAAAGATCACAGGTATATTCTTAGTAAAAACTATCTATGATTTATTAGATATAAATAAGACGGTGGGCCTTTTAGCTTTTAAAGTAGATAATCAATACTTTACTGAAGTATTTAACAACCTTATTGTTAACTCAAAACAAACTCTAGGGCTATATAGCAGTAATGGTGAATTAATATTTGGAAATAAAGTTTTTGAGCCAAGCTCTAATAAAGCCATACAATCTTTTCTTAGTTCTAATTTAGACAAAGGCACAAGCGAGATTAAAACTAGCAATGATTCTATATACATGATTTATGACACAATACAACCAGCTAATTGGAAACTTGTCGTAGGAATCTCAGGAAATTTATTGTTTTCAGAGATACGAAAAGTAGCTAAATTTAGTATACTTCTATGTATTGCTACTCTTCCTATTTGCTTATTGCTTATAAATTACTTATATAATACAATAATACGTCCTATGAATTTATTAATTAAAAGAATGAATGAAATTGAAAATGGTAACATTGGCGTAATAATTGAAAGTAATCGCAGGGATGAGTTTGGTTTTGTGTTCCGTACCTTTAATAAAATGTCAGAAAATATAAAAAGCCTTATAGATACAGTATATAAAGAACAGCTTGAAATGAAGCAATCTGAAATTAATGCATTACAAGCTCAAATCAATCCTCATTTTTTGTATAATACACTTGAGTCTATTAACTGGAAAGCAAAAATTCATGGTGCCGATGAGGTCAGTGAAATGATTTCTGCCTTCTCCTACATTATAGAAGCAAACCTTAATAGATCTAACGAAAAATTTATCCCTGTTTATAAGGAAATGGAATATATCCAAAGTTATAAATTCTTAATTCAAAAACGCTTTGGTCAAAAAATAAAATTTAACTTATCGGTTGCTGAGGATACCTTAAGTAATATCTTACCTAAACTTTTAATTCAACCCATAATTGAAAACACAATATATCATGGACTTGAAATGAAAAAGGGTGGAGGTACCGTAGATATTATAATTAAAAAGGAAAATGATCAATTATTTATTACTGTGGCAGATGATGGATTAGGAATTGAAAAAAGCAAATTACTAATGCTATTAAAGGATATGAATGATGAAAAGTTATCAGATGGAGAATACCTTTTAGATAATTCTAAGATAGGTGTAATTAATGTGCATCGTAGGATTAAGTTACTTTATGGTAACGACTACGGTCTTAAAATAGAAAGTGAAGAGGGTGAAGGTACCATTGTTACAATTAAGGTACCCGCTAACCTAGTATAAAGGAAGTGCATATTAAATGTTCAAAGTACTTATAATTGATGATGAAGAAATTATTAGAGAAGGTTTAAGAACTGTTATAGATTGGAAGTCATTAGAATGTAAGGTTATTGGTGAAGCTGTTGACGGAGATGAGGGTCTAGAAATGGTATCCTCAACTGAACCTGATATTGTTTTCACGGACATCAGAATGCCAGGCTTAAACGGCTTGGAAATGATCTCTAAAATAAAGGAATATAAAAATGAATGCAAAATCATAATATTAACTGGTTTCAGGGATTTTGAGTATGCCCAACAAGCTGTTAAACTTGGAGCCTTTAGGTTTCTCCTTAAACCCACTAACACTCAGGAAATTATACTTTCTATTCAAGAAGCTATCAAGGAACTTAAAAAATCAAAATCTAATGAAGAACTCTTTAAAAATTTAAAAAGAAAAATTAAAGGGAATTACGATTTAAGCCATAGCGTTACAATTACAGAAGATGACGCCCTTAATTCTAATATCAAAAGTTCTGAATATCTTGTAGTTAAGGCCTTAGCCTATATGAAAGCTAATGTAATAAAAGGTTTAAGCCTAAAAGATGTATCCGACTATCTATATATTAGTACCTGGTACCTTAGCAAATTGATAAAAAAAGAGACTGGCAGTACCTTTATTGATGTTTTAAATGAAATTCGCATTGATGAGGCTAAAAAACTATTGCTACAACCTCAATATAAAATCTACGAAGTTTCATCAATGATAGGTTTCACAGATGTAACCTATTTCAATAAACTTTTTAAGAGTATCACGGGATTAAAACCTATGGAGTATCGTAATATGATTTTTAGTGGGGAAACCAGGGAGAAGTAAGATGTTATAAGCAGCAATAATATTTAGTATTTTGGGTTAGTAATAAATTAAGGATACCTAGAATATGATTTATATATGTAAAAATATTATAGATATTTGGGAAGGCTACATTATGAATAAAAAAGGTATTGGATCTATTAATATATCCTTTAGAAGTACTATATTAATAGTTTTTATTTGTTTGCTATTTATATTAATACTTTTGTTTAGAAGCTTATCAAATATCTTTATTAGAAATATAAGTACTAACTTTGCAATACATATCTGTAACTCAGAGTTTCCATTAGCTATTCAATTTAACACCCAAAACAATACTTATTTAAGCGATGATATTTCAATAAAAGAAGAAGTATTAAATTTATTAGGCATAAATAAAAACAATCTCGTCAATACGTTAAATAAAGAGATAAAATTAAAGTTTAATGACAATAATAAGTTGGTATGGGAATCAGTATCACCCTATACTTTGATTGCTGATTCTATAAGTAAAGAAGAAATTGCAGCAAATGAAAATAATAAATCTGATACCCTTTCTCAAGGTATTGATGCTGGCAACAATCTGCCTAATATAAATAAAAATGCATATGATTCAGGGCTAAGATTAAAAGAACTTGGAAAAACTCCTCGTGTTTTAATTTACAATACACATACCTGTGAAAGTTATCCTCCCGGTCCCAATAATACTCTCGACCAAAAAATTAATATAGCTTCCGTAGGCGATGAATTAGTGAAAGAATTAGAAAATAACTATAATATATACACCATTCATGATAAAACTATACATGATATATATGGCTATATCGATAGTTATAAAAGATCAGGCGATACCTTAAGTAAATATTTAAAACAATATGGAGACTTTGATTTAATCATTGATATGCATAGAGATTCAATTACTTCTAAAAAAGTGGTAACATCAAAAATAAATAATGAAAATACAGCCAATATTAGATTTGTAGTAACAAAGTCCAACCCTCATTTTGATAAGAATATGGCAGTAGCAACCAGCTTATCAACTATATCAAATAGTTTATTTCCTGGATTTTGTAGGGATCCATTTTTTTATAATAAAGGCTCCTATTTTTTTAATCAAGATAAAAGTAATAATGCAGTTTTAATTGAAGTAGGTTCAATTGCCAATACTACAACAGAAGCAAAGGCTTCAGCAAAATATTTAGCTAGAATATTTGCAGAGTATTTACATAAAAAATATACCAGTAGGTGAAGAGATTATTCGAGGGAGCCTTAGAAAGACTTAATTTCTGTTTATTAATTTACCTTAAGAACCCTTTACTGTTTAAGCGAGTTTAAAGGGTTTAGAAATTTAAAAAACAGAGATTTTAGTCTTCCTTGGCACAGTCAGTAATCTATAACAACAAATGCCATACGGAAGGATTTGTATATTATAGAGAATATCTTAATTAAAGTGTATAAACTGTCTCAAGTGCAACCTCAATCATATTTGTGAAGGTGTTTTGTCTTTCCTCAGCAGTTGTAACTTCACTTGTGATAAAGTGATCACTCACTGTTAATAATGCTAATGCATCCACACCATACTTAGCAGCTAAAGTGTACAAAGCTGCAGCTTCCATTTCTACAGCTAGGCACCCAAATTTAGCCCATTGCTTCCACGCATCAGCGCTATCTCCATAGAAAGTATCTGAACTAAATACATTTCCTACCTTAGGATCAAAGCCTTTTGTAACAGCAATATCATATGATTTCTTTAAAAGTTTAAAACTTGCAGTAGGCGCAAAGTTACTACCAGCGAATCTAATACTATTTATATTTGAATCAGTTGATGCAGCCATGGCTATAACTAGGTCTCTTACCTTTACATTCTCTTGATAGGATCCACAGGTGCCAACTCTAATTAAATTCTTAACTCCATAACTTTGAATTAACTCATTTACATAGATGGATATAGACGGAATTCCCATACCTGTTCCTTGTACTGAAACTCTTTTACCTTTATAGGTTCCTGTATATCCATACATGCCTCTAACCTCATTATAACAAATTACCTCTTGCAAAAAATTTTCCGCAATAAATTTTGCTCTTAATGGATCACCTGGTAATAATATGCTTTCTGCTATTTGACCTTCTTTTGCGTTAATGTGTGTACTCATGTTTTGTTACCTCCAAAATTTTAATATTTTATGTATTTAAATGTTCAACCTCATCCATTAAAGTTGTTTTTCTAGATTTAGGTTTGAAAATACTAACTAGATCTCCCTGTAGGAATATAACTACTAAAAATATTCCTACTACCATTATACCTTCAAAAATGTATAACCGTCTAAAGATTTCTGCATAACCTTGTAAATTTCCGCGGTAATTTTCTATTAGCTTACCCCAGGAAAAGGAAAGTACAAAACCACCTGTGTATCTAATTGAAGTGTATAAGGAAAGTTTTTGTGCTGCCTTTGTTTTAATAATTTTTGAAAGATAGATATTTAAATAAGTAAAGCTAGCACCTACAAAAAATGCTATTATTGATAAGGCTACCACCGAAATATAGATGGATACCTGCATACCTAATATAGTAGTCCCAAAAACAAATACTAAAACAATAATATTTCTAAAGCTTTTGAAAGATACTCTCTTAAAAAAGAAAATAGGTGTAATAGTACCAAGGGCTACTATTATTTGTTCTATTGAAATTACTGCTCCAGTTAAATTAGGTAATGAAAATGCTTCCATGTAGTAAGCTAAATAAACCTGAATAGATGCAAATATTGTTTGAATCATAAAGATCATTAGCAATAAGCTTATAAAGGTCTTTTTACCTTCCTTTATTCCCTTGTCTTGCTCCTTATCTTCTAGTTCCTTTAAAACTACCAACTTTAATCTGATAAATATAAATAATCCTGCTAAAACTGCAATAGAAATAGGGATTATAAGAAATTGTTTAGGGTTATTAATAAATTGACCTGCAATTATTGCGGCAATTAGACCCCCAAGAGCAGCCCCAAACTCAATGAGACTAAGTCCCACCTTTTCATTTCCTTTGTTTCTTAACCCAACCTTATTCATAGATAAAAGTAATGGAAAAATAAAGGCTTCCCCAATCCCTTCTATAACTCTCCCTGTTATGAAAACATTAAAATACAAATTATTTAAGGCTAAGATTTCAATTGATATACCCATAATCCACAATATTAAACTAAACAAAAGTAATCTCTTGATTCCCACTTTGTTAATAATTTTACCCACAAAGGAAGAAAATATTATCATTGTTAGGTAACCCACATTAGGTATCCAGGAAATCTGAGAGACACTCACGCCAAATACTTGTTGAATATGAGGAAGCATAGGTAAAAACATTACTACTCCAAACACTGCAATAAATGACATTAGAAAATCTACTGTATAGATATTATTTTTGCTATTTTTCATTTAATACTCCTTTTTTTAAAAGTGGTAATAAGTAAGCGCTTCCATACTGCTAATAAAATAAAAGTGAGTTTTAATTCACTTCTACTTTATTATACTATATATTAAAGGAATTTCAGAAATATTCTCAGGAGTTATCAAATAATTTACTAATATATCTCTTGTAGCTTTTTCTATTTTTTTCTCATCATTGGCATGAATGTATGCGATAACTTCTCCTATTTTAACACTTTCACTTCTTTTTTTATTAAGTACTATGCCAACAGCTAAGTCGATTTCATCTTCTTTTGTGGCTCTTCCTGCTCCCAATTCCATTGCAACAAGACCTATATTTTCAGCGTTAATCTTAGTAATGTAGCCTTCTCTATCACTCTTAACTTCAACAATATATTTTGCTTTTGGTAAAAGTTCTGGATTATCAATTTGTGCTATATTACCACCTTGAGCTCCAATAAATTCTTTTAACTTTGTTAGCGCTGAGCCATCCTCTATAACTCCTAAAAGCAATTTTCTTGCTTCTTCAATATCCTTAGCCTTACCTGCAAGTACTACCATATTACTTCCTAGAGTTAAGCATAGTTCCATTAAATCCTTTGGACCTTTTCCTACCAGCGTATCAAGAGCTTCTTTAACCTCAAGAGCATTTCCAATGGCAAGCCCTAAAGGCTGATCCATATCTGAAATAATAGCAACAGTTTTCCTACCTACACTATTCCCGATTTCCACCATAACCTCTGCAAGTCTCTTTGCATCTTCATAAGTTTTCATGAAGGCACCGTCTCCAACCTTAACATCAAGCACTATACAATCTGCACCTGCAGCAATTTTCTTGCACATAATACTTGCCGAAATAAGAGAAATATTATCTACAGTTCCAGTAACATCCCTTAAGGCATATAGTTTTTTGTCTGCTGGTGCTAGGTCACTAGTCTGCCCCATTATAGCTATTTTTTTAATATTAACATTATTAATAAATTGTTCTTCCGTCATTTCAACTGAAAAGCCCTCAAAGGATTCCAATTTATCAATAGTTCCACCAGTATGTCCAAGTCCTCGCCCTGACATC
>JACMJL010000312.1 GCA_014380625.1 Clostridiaceae bacterium | reverse complement strand
TAGTGAAAGAAACAAGGTTTTTGCTTTGGATACATCTGATGAGATGCTTGCTGAAGTTAAAAAACGGGCATCTGTTGCCAATGTTTCAAATATTGTCACCATCAGAACAGAGGAATATGTTTTTTTGAAAGGATAAAGCTAATTAACTTGGAGGAAAAATGGGTTTTGTAGAAGTATTAAGAAATATTATGGAATGGAATTTATAGCTGGGTTTACTGAAAATGGTGTACCTTATGGCACATTTATAGATGAAGATGATGATTCTGATGATGAGTTACCATTTTAATTTTTGGAGGTAGGTGTAATGATAGAACCATCAAAAGTAAAAGAAGCATTTAATAGAATTGAAGATGAGAATTATTCCTTTAGAGCATACTTGAAAAATCATGCTGATGAGGAAGTATTGGATGAACAGTTTTCAAAATTACACAAAGAACTATTTTTAAGTAATGATTGCAGTAAATGCAGAAATTGCTGTAAGGAATATTCAGCAAGCTTCAAGGAAGATGAATTAGCCCCTGTTGCAGCTTTTCTGAAGATAGCAGAAAAGGATTTTAGAGATAAGTATATTAAAGAAGAGCTTGGAGGCTATCAGTTAAATGTAAGGCCATGCTGTTTTCTCAAGGAAGATGGTGGATGTCAAATTGAAGCATGTAAACCTGTAAGCTGCAGAGATTATCCATATACAGATAAGCCAGAAAGATTATTTGGTTTACTTAGCATTGTTGATTCAACAAGCATTTGCCCGGTTGTATTTGAAATATTTGAAAGATTGAAACAAGAATATAGGTTCAAGAGAAGAAAAAGATATTAAATATAAAGGATCAAGAATGACAATGATAAAGAATATTTTTGGAAGTACTTCATTAAAAGTGAATTGGCAAGGCGAAATTGTAGCAATTCAACCTAGAACAAGAGTATGGAGATATCTTACGGATAATCGAACACATTATCTCATTGGATATAATCTCTTTATTGTAGGAGATGGCATAGAGGGTGAAAAACAGTTTTCAGTTGCAATTTCCGAAAAACAGCAGTTAAAGGACTTATTTCGGATAGGTGATGTGCTTGCGGGAACAGCATGGACAAAAATATACGCAGAAAGAGAATTTGCAGATTATTATAAAGCTGGATCATTAAAGCTTTTGAGCAGAGTATCCGTAAATACTGAAATGATATCACCACCATGGATGATGATCCCTCCAACAATGCAGATATATGAAAAAATAGGTGCTATGTCCCTAGTATTACAACAGGCATTTAGCATTGCATCAATATTTTCTTTAGTAATAGTTTTAGGTTTCTGCTTGGGTACTTTTAGTTTGAGAATTTTCGCATCATAACTTTTGTTTTTATTGATATGGTATAAAAAGTCCTTAAACCCTCTATGTGAACCAGATATTTGCTTCTTTAATTTTGTGGATAGCCGAAAGCTTTAATCATCATGCCTCATAAGGTAGTCATAAAAGCTAATAACAGCAGAAATGACAAGATTAATGGTTCTTGCCGTTCTGGATGAAGAAACTGTGCTGATAGGAGATACTTTCATATTGCTATATGGGTTTTGTAGCCAGCGCATGAACGAAGCCATTTCATCTATACCTATATTTTGATAATCTAATTGTTCCTGCTCCAAATATTCAAAGAAAAGTTTTAGGTGATAGCTATAGGCACGAAGGATATTTCTTGCTGCACCTGTATTATCTTTATATTTTAGATATTTTAAAACTGGTTCAACTGGATCACCAACATCATTTACCAAAAGATATCTTAATTTACTTTCTGAAGTCACTATTGATTCAACTCTCATATTTAACCCAACTATCTTCTTATATATTTATCCTGTACAAGATAGGTTAAATAATACTATAGAGACTTCAATATAACAATTAAGTTATTATATAAATATTGATAAAAAAACAAGGATAAAACACTCATAGAATACCATGAAGTCTATCCAAATTCTTAGTTAAGTTAAGTCGGAAATGTTGGCGACACACCTATTTCAAAGAAAAACCTATCATTAGCAGACATTGAAATATGATAGTTCTGAGTTTCCTTACAATGTGATAAAAATTAGCTCAGAAGCCTTAGCAACAGTAATTTTTTAGGATTATGAGAAAACTAAACAATCTAGTTTTTAAACTGGTCAAATTCGACCAGTTTAATAGCTGAGCCGGTGAAAATACTTTTGAATTATCCACCGTAAAAAATGCTTTCATTACTAATGTAATTGATAAATTCCTTTATGGTAGCAAGTGGTTGGAATCAATAAAATGTAGTTATAACTTTATACAGTGATACTAACAAAAATAAAAGCATTTCGTTTCACTAATATACAATTGACAAATCGAAACATTGCTTCTATAATAGAAATAATTAATAGTTCTATTATAGAAGGAGTTTTCGGTATGCTTCAGAATGAATTGCAAGCTATATTTAGATTATTGGACAGTATTTACATGAAGATTGAAAAAAGAAGTAAGGAAACACTTGCTTCTGATATTTTTA
>JACMJL010000311.1 GCA_014380625.1 Clostridiaceae bacterium | reverse complement strand
CAGCAGTTTCCTCAGCTAATTTCCTAACCTCATCTGCAACTACTGCAAATCCTTTACCGGCCTCCCCTGCTCTCGCAGCCTCAATTGCTGCATTTAATGCTAACAGATTCGTTTGAGCAGCTATGGCTTGAATGGAACTTACTATTTTTCCTATAGAAGTAGATTTCATAGAAAGTGCACCAATATTTTTTGAAACCGCCCTAGTAGCAAGATTATTTTGCTCAAGCTTAATCTTTAACATTTTAAAAGTATCTTTACTTGTATTATTTACACCTCTAACTTCTTGTGAAAACCCTTTAGCTTGTACAGAATTTTTTACTGAAATATCAATTTCACTAGATAAACTATTTAACTCTTCTACAATTTCCTGTGCATCCTTAGCTTGTGAATTAGAACCCTTCGCTAACTCTTCAACGGTTTCAGTAACAGCTTGTATAGAAATAACTGTTTCTCCGGTGGATAAGGATAAACCCTGGGCAAAATTTAAAATGTCATTGGAATCATTTTTTATAAGTTTAACAATATTTCTAAGTTCATCTCTTAAATTAATTACAGACCTACCAATTTTCCCAGTTTCATCTTTATACGTGTTTATTACATCGAAACGCTTATCATCAAGCAAATCAAAATTTGCTGTTTTATCTACTAGGGATCTAACTAGTAATATAGGCTTAGTTATTTTTTTACTAAAGTAGTATGCAATACTGGAAACAATAATTATTAACATTAAAATAATAGTTGAAAGAATTAGTAACCCTCCAATAAATTCAGCCTGTAATTCTTTCCGCTTTTCTGCGATAATGGTATTTATATCATTAACATAATTCCCGGTACTAATAATCCATTTAAAGGGTTTAAACTCAAGGCTATACCCTCTCTTTGGTAATGGAATCGTTTGTGAAATCTTAGGAAAAGAGTAGTCCGTATATCCTCCCCCTACTTTCATACCCTGTTCAATAATGTCTTTTATATATAATTTACCATTCGCATCCTTAGACTCAAGGCGATTTTTGCCTTCTTCTGATGTACCATTTGAAACTAAATTGATACCTTCTTCAGTATCTACAGTAAAAAAGCCATCTGTATTATATTTAAGACCTCGTAATATTTTTTTACCTTCAAATTTACCTTCTTCCAGTGTAATTTCTTCATTAAGAACTTTCTGATTTACGTACTTTAGTATTGTTACCGCTGTTTCAACTTGATACTTAATTTGGTCATCAAAATTACTTCTCATAGTTTTGTCTAAATTCGTAATCATCTTTATATTAGTATTATAATTTTGTATAGCAACAAATGAACCAATAATTAGTGCTGTAGTAAATACACTTGAGATGGCAATTAAAACTATTTTAGTGCTTATTTTTTTCATTGAATTCCTCTCCTCTAGTTGTACTTGTGTAAACGTTTATATTGTATAGAATAGAATATAAAGTACAGATTACGTGTGAATATACTATATCATAAGTTTTCTTGCTTTTATATGTAATATCTTGCTACCTTAATCCCACAAAAATAATAACATTTATAATATATACAACTGAGTAAAAAAGGTGGTTGGATACTACCAGCCACCAGATGAGCCCCCTCCACTGGAAGAGCCTCCGCCCATACCCCCAAAACCACCCCCACCATTTCCATTATTTTTTCCACCCCAACCCCCGCCTCCATGTCTACCTGAACTGAATGCTAAAGCCAGTATAAAAAGAGTAATTCTTCCTCTATTAAAAATGAAATCCAAAATAATAATTACTAACAATAGCGCAGCTCCAACAATACCTGTGTTTTTATTATTTGTTACATTGTCCTTATCTGGAAGTTGAATTACTTGGTTTTTATCAAGGGTTACTTCATATTCTTTAGCAATAGAATCTACAAATAAAGAATAAACATCTTTAATCCCCTGTGAATAATTTCCTACTTTAAATTTGGGCATTGCAACATTATCCATTACCCTGGCAGTATATATGTCAGTCAAAGCACCTTCCAAACCTGTACCAACTTCTACTCGCCACTTCCTATCCTTAATAGATAAAAGAACTAGTACCCCATTATTTTTACCGGTTTGACCAATCCCCCATTTTCTGAATAGTTCATTAGCATAGTTATTAATATCTTGTCCTTGAAGAGAATTAATTACTACGACCACTGCTTGAGCCCCAGTTTTATCCTCAAGTTCTTTTCCTACAGAAATAATATATTCCTTGGTACTTGCATCGATGGTGGAGTTATAATCATTAATATATTTTAATTCAGTAGGTTGCGGATATGTAGTAGCAGCATTTACAAAAATAACTGCAAAAAAAATAATTAGTTCTAGTGTTAAGCATATAAGAGAGATTCTTTTTTTCATGTTTATTTACCCATGCTAAAGTCAACCTTGGGTACTTCTTTTGAGCCCTCTGCAGCCTTATAATAAGGTTTTGGGTCAAATCTAAAGATACCTGCTATTATTGAATTTGGAAAACTCCTAGTTACACCGTTATATTCTCCTACCTTAATATTGTAATCTTTTCTCGCAATACCAATTCTATTTTCAGTGCCTTCTAAGGTTATACTTAAATCCCTAAAATTCTGATTTGATTTTAAGTCAGGATAATTCTCAACTATCATTAGAAGTCTTGAAAGTGATCCAGAAAGTTGATTATCAGCCTCAGCCTTTTGGGTAAGGTTTTGTGCACCAGCTAATTTGGACCTGGCATCTGCCAATTCTGTGAATATGCTCTTCTCTTGTGTTGCATATCCTTTTACTGTTGCTATTAGATTAGGTATTAAATCAGATCTTCTCTGAAGTTGTGTGTCAATATCTGATTCAGACTGCTTAACCGACTGATCTAGCCTTACCATTTTATTATAACTACCAATTAAAGGAAATAAAATAACTAGAATTACAACCGCCACAATGATTAATATTTTTATACCTTTACTCATTGAATTCCTCCATTAATTATTTTATTATTATTTTATATATAATTTGAAGCTTTTATTCATTTTTAACGAAATCCATATTTAAATAAAATAAATTAAATAATGTATATATACATTAATATTTGAAATAATATATGTATCTTCACTATTAATTTAAACATTAGAGAAAAGGAGAACCAATGTTTATTCCAAAAAGAATACTATTTGAGAAAGACGCGCTAAAATATGAAATAGGAAACAATATTTATAATTTTTTTAAGGATAATAAAAATGTGGAAATTATAGAGTTACATTCAAATAAAATAAAGGAAAATATACCTAATGATAATCTTTATAATTTTTATAGAGAAGGTAAGAAGACATTAGTAGTTGGAATTAAAAAAGGGATGAACTTTCAATCCTGTAAACCATCTGCACACTATCAATTACCTTTAATGTCAGGATGTACAGGACACTGCCACTACTGTTATCTAAATACAAATTTAGGCGATAAACCATATGCTAGGATTAATGTAAATATCGATGTTATACTTGCGCAGGCCCAAAAGTATATAGAAGAACGGCTACCACAAGAAACAATATTTGAAGGTTCTGCAACTTCTGACCCTATTCCTATAGAGCCCTACTCCAATGCATTAAAACACACTATAGAATTTTTTAATAAAAGTGATAAGGGTAAATTTAGATTTGTTACTAAATTTACGGATATAGATACCTTGCTTGATATTAACCATAGTGGTAATACAGAAATTAGATTTACTTTAAATACCAATATGGTTATAAAAAATTATGAAGAAAGGACTCCCTCACTTGAAAAACGAATTGAAGCCTGTATTAAAATCATAAAAGCAGGATATCCAATGGGTTTTATAATAGCGCCAGTTTTTATATATGATAATTGGAAGGAAGATTATAGAAACTTACTAGTAGAATTAAATAATAGTTTACCTAAGGACATCTTATATCCTTTAACCTTTGAAATTATTTCCCATAGGTATACCACCCGAGCTAAGAACATTATATTACAAGTGTTCCCAAATACAGGTTTACCAATGAAGGATGAAGATAGAATATATAAATATGGACAATTTGGGTACGGGAAATTTGTATATACTAAACAACAAATAGAAGAAATAAAGGAATTTTTCAATAAGGAAATTGAGTGTATATTTAAAAACAAGATAATTAAATATATAATTTAACTTATTAAAATATAAAGGGACAGTCTCAAAATTATTAATAAATTTGAGGCAGTCCCTTACTATTATGTACCTAAAAGATAGAAATTACTCAATTTAGTGTATTCTACTTAAAGCTATCTTCAAATACTTTTTTTACTATTTTCACCACATGTTTACTCTCGCCTCTATTCTTTACGTCTTCAACAAGCATAGCTACTACCAGCCTCGGATCTTCAACATTCATAGCAACAAACCATCCATTTTCTTCTGCCTTAATGTCTTTCGCATCTTTTTTCAATTCTGCTGTACCAGTTTTTCCTAAAATTTTAATATTACTTTTTGGAACTCCATAACCTGTACCTTCAGGGTTTTCCACTACTTGAATCAGTGCATCACTGAGAATTTTTACATTATCTGCTGCTATTGCTTTCTCTTTCCATACCTTGGGAGTTATATCATCTTTAAGTTCTAAAACTGGTGTCATAATATCACCAGTATTTGCGAGTGCACTATATATCATAGCTAAATTTAAAGTACTAAGTTGAATTTCTCCCTGTCCGAAGCCAGTGTCAGCAAGTAATTGCTCACGGCTTAAATCTGAATTACTATTGATAAGTTGAGATTTACCAATAGGGTAATCTATTGGTAAAGGCTCTCCAATACCAAAGTTTTTAACCTCATTAATAAAGTTATCTTTACCTATTTTTAAAGCCTGCCTAGCAAAATATATATTGTCAGAGGTTATATAAGCATCCAGTAAATTAACAGGTCTACGTAAATCATCTACTCTTGTAACTTTGACATTTCCTGCTGATTTCCAATCCTTACCGATTATATCTAAGGTTTCTTCAGGCTTTATTATTCCAGTTTTCAATCCGATGGCACCTGTTATCAATTTAAAGGTTGATCCAGGTGTATAAACTGCTTTAAATCTGTTTATAAGAGGACTTTTTACAGCGATTTTCCAAGCATTATTTATTGAATCTGGAATATAGGTTGAATATAAATTAGAATCAAAGGAGGGAGAGCTAACTAAAGCAAGTATTTCCCCTGTCTTTGGATTTATAGCTGTAGCTGCACCAGCATCCCCTTTCATTTCAATATATATTTTTCTTTGAGTAACAAGGTCTATGGAAAGTTTAATACTTTCTCCATTCTTTGCTTCCTTTTTAGCAATAACTTCTTTGGATGTCTCTTTTCCATCCTTTAATATGAGTATTTCTCCTCCTTTTTCTCCTTTTAGTCTTTTATCATAAACCTGTTCTAATCCCGCTTTTCCAATTTTATCATGAGCTGAGTAACCTTCATTTTTAAGTTTATCTAGTTCATCTGCATTTATCTCTCCAACATAACCTATCAAGCTACCAAAAGCCTCACCGCCAGGATAAACTCTTCCTTGAGAATCCTTGTATTGTACGCCAGGTATGCCCGTCAATTTAGTAATTTTTTCTTTATCATTAACCGATAGGTTAACAATTGGTACAAACCACTCCGGATTACTGGAACTCTTTAACAAATTTGATATCCTATCTTGTGCTATATCAAGCATTTTAGACATTTCAGGTATTGCAGTAGCTTTAACTGCATCAAATTTACTTGGAAAAATACCAATAGTTTTAATAGGTCCATTTGTTGCAAGTGCCGTGCCATTTCTATCAGTTATTTCTCCCCTTATAGGAAATAAAGGATTTGCCTTTACCTTATCCTTAGCTCCGAGAGTTGGAAAAATAAGTTTTTCATCCCAAACTACAGTCCATTTATTTTTACTTTCAATTTTCTCTTCTTTAAGATTCATATTATATGCTTTAATTTCAGTATTTCCTGCCAGTGTATCCATAACTACTGAAAAAGGAACAGTAACATTTTTGTCTGAATCCTTTTTTATGCTGTTTACATCTCCAGCATTAATTTTTATGTTAGCGGCCTCAATCCCTGAATATATATCTTTGTATCTTTTAACAAAGTTGTCTTCAGTTATTTTCCCTTTTGCTTCAGTAGATAATAAAGTATACATTCCTTTAAAATCTTGCTTCTGCCAGAAGTTTTTATATAGATCAAAGGTTTCAGATGGTTTGACGCTCTTTTCACATCCTACCAACGTTATTGAACATATCAATAGAAATACAGTCCCTAATAGAATAATAAGTTTTTTTAAGTTCATAATTTTAACCTCCAAATTAAATTTCCATTTATCTTGTAATTATATCATTAAAAAAATATATATAACCATTGTTTGTAAAATTTATACAACTATTTCGGTTTATTTACTAAATAAAGTTAAGCCAATTAAAAAGAGCCTACCTATGTAGACTCCCCTTAACTATTTATTTTGTTTTAAATTTATTTAAATTATCAGTAACATTTTTCATCATTTGCACCAAATTTTCAGAAGTCTGTACTACTTCTACAGTGGAAGTACTTAATCCTTCAGATATAGCAGCAATTTCTTCAGCGGAGGCTGAAATATTTTCAGCCACATTTGATAAAGTTTCAACACCGGCACTTATAGTCCTCTTCTTATTGTTAGCCTCAACTATTGAACTACTAACTGTTTGTATCTCAGGTAACAATTCCTCAATATCAGTCAATATTTCTTTAAGTGAACCTGCAACATCATTTATTATCATAGTCTGATCAAGCATTTTAGAGTCTACGCTCTCCGTATTAACAACAACAGAATTACTTTCTGAGGAAAGATTTTTTAAGAGTTCATTAATATTTTCAGCTGATTCCTTAGATTGTTCTGCAAGTTTTCTAATTTCATCTGCTACAATACTAAATCCTCTACCAGCCTCTCCCGCTCTAGCAGCTTCAATAGCCGCATTTAAAGCAAGCAGATTCGTTTGTTCTGCTATACTATTTATTAGTTTTGTAATGTCATTGATTTTAGTAATGCTAGAACTCAATCCTTGGATTTTTGTCGTAACATCTTTAAAATGAGCATTTATTCCTCCAATAGTATTTTGAAGTATGTCTATAGAATTGCTGCTTTTTGTAGACTTCGTTTTAATTGTTTTTGATCTTTCGTATAAGTTTTCCATAAGAAGGACTATATGTTCTATGCTTTGTCCAAAATCATTAAATACTTCATTCATATTTATAATTTCTGAAGCCTGGTCAGTAGAACTTTTTGCCACTTCTTGAATAACTGCTGAAACATTTTGAGCTGAACAAGACATCTCCTTAGATATTTGTGACAAGGTTTTTGATTCTAGATTAACCTCATCTACACTATTAGTTATATTATTGAAAGTACCTTTTATCTTTTCTCTGAAATCATTTAATAAAAATCCTATTTCCTCTATTTCATCTTTTGAATTTAATTTAACAGTCTCTGTTAAATCACCATTATTCATTTTATCTGCACTATTTTTAATTGAATTAACGTTTCTTTTTAGTCCTTTAGAAAATATAAAAACGCTTATTGCAGATATTAAAATTGTACTACCAATTGAACCAATTAATATCATAAAAAACATATCTTTCAAATCTTGAAATATAGAAACATCTGTATCGGCACAAACTATTGCTATAATTTCTCCAGAAGAATTCTTTATTGGAGCAAAGGCTGACAAGTATGTCCCCCATTTATCCGTATAAATTTTAGCTGTCATAGAGACTTTGCCATTAAATGCAGTAAGCATTTCATCTTGCATTTCATATTCTTCAAGAAATTCTGCTGCTTCTGGAGATGCATCAACAACAAATAAAGTTGTTTTATCATCTTTCTTTTTAAGTGTATAGAAATTTTTTACATCATTTTTGGCTTTAAATAATAACATTGAATTTAACATTTCATTATATTCAGGAATATCTTTTGAATTACTTTTTATTATCTTGTCCAACTTATCTCCATTAAAAGATTTAATGGATTCCTGAATGCAATTTTTTACAGTTATCCTCAACTTTGCTTCCTCTTTTTTAAATACATAAACATAGCCTACAGAAAATATAATAGTTATTATGCAAAGTACTAAACAAACTAGCTTAATTATTTTAATCCCAAGTCTACCCATACGGTCAAACAGCTCCTTTATAATGTTTCTGCATTAATATAATTAAATAATTCACCAAATTATTTTATGCTTTAGTATTATTCTCTATATCTTTTATAATTCCTCTAATTTTATTGCTTTTTTAGACAAAATATATCATTTTATTTTAAAATCTGATAATAAATAATTTAAATTTCATTATTTATTCCTTAAGAGGAATTATACTTGGCTGTTTGACCTTTAATTTTATAGAAGGCTCCTTACTAGGAAATAATTCTTCGTGCTGTTACAAATCTAGTTTGCCAGTATGAGGTTGTAATATCTGTAGTTTTAACAGAATCCCCAGTCTTAGGACTATGTATCATGCTACCATTTCCTATATATATCCCTACATGATTTATAACTCCATCTCCTTGAAAAGCATAAAAAACCAGGTCACCAGGCTTTAGATTTGCCCAGGTAACTGAAGTTCCTTGTTTTGCCTGGTCAATTGAAATACGGTTTAAACTATAACCCGCTTTACTAAATACATACTGTGTAAAACCTGAACAATCAAAGCCACCCTCTTGAATGGATTCTCCTCCCCATACATATGGAGTTCCTATAAGAGATTTAGCAGTATTTATTACAGTATCTATTTTTTGCTGACTTAAATCCACCTGTAAATATGCTTTACTTACCCAACCAGTTGATCCATCTGATAGTTGTATTTGATACCAATCTCCAGTTCGACCAATTACCTTAACTTTATTTCCCAGCCACAATACATGTAGAATTGAATAAGTAGTTGCTGGACCTGATCGCATATTTAACTGATTTGCTGTCACAACTCCAGTGGTGTTAAGTGTGGTAAAACTAGTAGCTTGGGTAGTGGTTTGTGTAGTAGTTTCAGCAGCATAAGCAGTGGAAGTAGCCACAAATGGAACTGATGCTACAATTAATGACCCCACCATTAATTTAACAGAGTTTACCTTAATATCACCGAACTTTTCCTCTACTAATTTATAAATTTTATCATCTAACTGTAGTAAATTTTCTTTAAAATTAGTTATTAATTCATCGGAGAATTCAGCAGAATCCTTGTTTAAATCTATTTCTACCGTGTATCCATCGCCATCTTTAACTATTCTATACTCCTTATACCAATCCATCTTTTTCTCCTTCGTCTTATATAATTTTTTTAAAGCCCTCTAATTATAGAATGCACAAATTCATAGAAAATAAACTATTTATAATAACCATACTCATTTAAAGTGATATAGAGTTCCTTAAGATAACTAAAACCCCAAAAGATTACTACCTTTTGGGGTTTTAATTAATAAGTTAATATTTTTGTTCCTGACTTTTCAATGAGAGCATCATTTAGTGCACTATAGGACATATTTCCTACAATGCCATCCTTAGTTAATCCCTTGCTCTTTTGGAAAGCTATAACCTGATTTTGAGTTTGAGTTCCAAAATAACCAGAGCTATCAGATATAACATATCCTAATTTAACAAGAGCATTTTGTAATGATGCAACAGCTACGTTAGTCATTCCATACTTTAGAGGTAATACGGATAAATACAATGGTTTGCTGTTAATAGTAACATTAAACTGTTTCATATTGTCGTAGAATTTTGAACTTAATCCGTCTTTCCCATAAACTTTTATGGTATAGTTTCCTGCTGTTGTTGCAGTAAAATTTAGTGCACTTGAAAGGTTAAAGCTGTTTGAAGTAACTAATGTTAAATTGTTATATATTTCGTATTTGTAACTATAACCAAGTGGACTTGACCCTGTATTACTTGCATTTAAAGTAACTGCTTTTCCCTCATAAAAGGATCCAGTGGCAGTTATAGTTGAAAGCTGAGGGTTGTACACATTTATACTTAATGTATTTTGCGCGTCAAATTCATTTTTAGATATTACATCCTTCAAATAGACTGTCATGGAATAAGCTCCTTCAGCATTAACGGTATATTGAAGGCTTCCTGAAGCATTATAATCAACTGTAGACAATACTACTCCATTTTTAGTAATTACATACTTATATAGATAATTACCTGAACCTAGAGAGGCTGTTGTGTTTAAATTTATATTTTCTCCAATTAAATAGGCTGCTTTATTAGCTTGAAAGGAGTCGATTTTATCATTGTCAAATACTATAAAGGTCAGATTTTTAACATCATCATACTCCTTAAGTGAAAGACTATCCTTAATATAAACTTCTGCACTATAATTACCTTGGATGTTTGGTATTAAGTCAAAAGTATTTAAGATACTATAGTCTTTTGTTGTTATCACTGTACCCTCCTTTGATATAACAAACTTATAAAGGTAGGAATTTGATCCCTTTATTCCATCAGCTGAAAAATGGATGGTATCATTTTTAAAGAGTTTTTCTTTATCTAGGTTTACACTTAAAAGTTCTGAGTAATCATAAACAGTAATATTAAGAGATTTTGTGTCATCATACATTGCTTCAGAAAGACTATCCTTAACATATACATTAACTTGATAAACTCCTAAGATTGTAGGGACATATTCTAGAATAGAATTTGTGTCATAATCCTTTGTAAAAACTTCCGCTCCATCCCTTAAAATTACAAACTTATATAACGCATTATTGGAATTTGTTATGGCATTTACTGTAACTGTATCATTAGTAAATATACTATTCCTATCAGTAGTTAAAGATGTAAGTGAAACTCTGTCTTTAACAACGAAATTCATTTTCTTAAATGCATCGTATGGATTTCCGGATATTGGATCTACAGCGTATACCTCTACCTCATAATTTCCTGAAGCACTTATCACATAGGTAAAGTTGCTGTTAGTATCAAAATCTCTTGTTGCTACAACTTGTCCATCCTTCATTACCTGGAATTTATAGGTGACTCCTTTGTTAGAACCTCCATTAATTATGCTAGAAAAATTCAATGTATCCCCTTGGAAAACATTTTCACGATCTTTTGTAAAAGATGTAAAAGTTAACGTTTCAAAAACATTAAAGTTTTGTGATTCTTTAAAATCATAAGATTTTGTTGATATAGAGTCCTTAACATAGGTAGTTATAACATAATTTCCTGAATAGTCTGGAGTAAATAAAAACTCTTTCACATTTCCAAAATCTCTGGTTGCTAAAATAGTGTTGTCCTTCATAATTTCATATTTATATAAATATGAACCAGAACCTCCTTGTGCATCAATATTTGCTACTAGGCTTTGACCCACTATAAGCTCTGTTTTATTTAGAGTAAAAGTATTTACAACAGGTACGCTATATACAGTTAGGTCTGAAACTTTTTTATCATCATAATTAGATATTGAAAATTTATCCTTAACATAGGCTTCAATAATATAACTTCCTGGATTGCTTGGGATAAAATCTAGTGTTGAGTCACTACTATACTCTCTTGTAAATATAGTATTAACACCACTCTTAATCACATACTTAAATAAGTAACCATAACCATTTCCCTCTGTAGCAGTGGCTTTAAGAGAAAGAGTATCTCCCACAAACAGATTGTTACTATTTTGAGTTAGAGTACTTAAGCTAGCCTTAAGAATAATATTCTGTAAATATGTGTTTGTATAGTAGAATTTTAAAATTTGCTCATAAGTTTGTCCAGCTGTTGCTCGATTTTTTGCACCTATTTGACTCATACCAAGGCCATGTCCATTTCCTTTTCCTGAGAAAGTATAGATTCCATTTATTGAGTCATAGGTTACTGTGAAAAGATTGCTAGGCAAAGATAAAAAGGTTCTTGTACTATCTTTTACTACGTATTTTGTTAAAGTAAGGCCTAGTACATTCTTATATATAATATTTACATTAGATACTCTACCACTTGCAAATTTTGTTATTGAACTTAGATCTAATTTTATGAAGGTATCTGTAGAAGTTAAATATCCTTTTGTTATTAATGTACTTAGTATCTGCGCATTAGTTAGTATTCTAGCTCCATTAGGCCATGGATCATTTTCATAAGTATCTTGAACAGATTTTAGATATGGAACAATGTTTCCCCACACATTTTCACTATTCTCTGAAACACCACCATGCCATGCTGAATACAAGGTTTCTACTAGTTTATCATTATATAAAAGCACCTGGCCTTTAGTCTGTTCAACTGCAGTAATTACATTTGTATAACTGGCATTATAGCCTTTATAAACTTGATAACTAATAGTATCATCAAAATCATAGCCCTTTGCTGCTTCGTAACCTATCCTGGAAAGTGCATAATTTCTTGCAGCAACAGTTTGTGCCTTTAAGGATTCTATTGGGAAGTAGTCAGACATTTCATAACCAACTACTCCCTTTAGATAATTTTCCATGTCAAGAGTATTTATAGGTAAAATTTTTGCATTATATACTTTTATTAAGAATGCACCCATGTACTTATTTGACACTGCACCGGAGGTCATAGTTAAAAGATTGCTTGAATTATTTGGAATTAAATTAATTTCGCTTTGAGTAATTCCATTATAAATAATGTTTGTCCCGCTAATTGCTAAATTCATAACGGTACCTGAGGAATAGGTTTGTCCATTTAAGGTATAATCGCCATTTAAAGAAATTGTAATAGAAGCTGCTGACATACTTGCTAATCCAATTTTAAGATTATTAAAATATGAATTACTAGTGTAAGCATGTACCTTTTGATTGAAGGTAAAAGGTACAAGAGTGAATATAAAAATTATTAATGCGAAAATTGATGTATATCTCTTTAACATAAGTAAGTCCCCCTTAAATGTTTTTCTATTATGTGCTTAATTATAAGGGGAAAATAGATTCCTAAATAGATTCTTAAAGTCCCTTTCCATTAGCTATAAAGGCATAAAAAAAATAGGACCTTAGTCCTATTTGACTTTATGCTGGTTTTGAATTAAAAGACTCCAACACCTGTTGAGTAACATCCTTACCTCCATTACAATTATTAACTATAACCATAATCGTATAAATTGGTCCCCATGGAAAACCCCACCAACCAACCAAAGCTGATAACAAAGTAAAAGAAATCCCTTTTACACCTGAACTTTCTCTTGACCTAATAAAATAAATATCAGAACTTCTTTTAAATGTCATAACAAGAATTGATATACAGTACTGATACACAACAAACTTTGCCCCATTGCTTAGTTCATTGTTTAACTGGTCCACACTTAGCCCTTCAACCCCTATAATTTTCATAATAACCCTCCCCAAAAAATATTTTCTATATTAATCAAAGAAACCCACATAGGCAATTTATTTAAATAAAGCTTTAAATAAACTCTTCTTTTGATTTTTACCCTCATTAAGTAGTTCTTTTCTAATATTCTTAACAGTATCATTATTTTCATTTAATTCTAACATTCTATCACAAACAATTAAGGCCTGTTGATTTAAGCCCTTAACTTTTAAGATACGAAGCTTTAATAGCAGCACATCTTCCTTATCTCCATTTAATTTTAAAGCAATATTGCATTCTACTTCTGCTTTTTCAAGATTATTTAACTTATATAATGCCCAGCCCTTATTTTGATAGGCCAAGGCATATTCAGGATCAATTTCTATTGCATTATTGCAGTATTCAATGCATTCTTTGTATTTACCAAGGTTGTATAAAGAATAGCTCATATTAATATGACCTTTCACATCATTTGGCTCCAGCTCAACAAAAGTACTATAATATTCAATGGCTTGGCTATACTTGTTCAGTTCGTTATAGGCATGTCCCACCGAGTAGTAATAGTTTGCATCAGGTTTATATTCAATGGCTTTTTTGTATTCAACAATAGCCTCCTCGTATTTTTTTAAACCTTCCATTATTGTCCCTTTTAAATCAAGAAACCTATCAAGATATTGAAGATTTAAACTAATAGCTTGGTTTGTTAACTTTAAGGCCTCTTCCTGCTTAGAAATACATAAGAGACACTTGATTTTATAAAAATATGCAGATCCATAAGCCTTATCTCTTTTAATCGTATCTTCAAACCATTCTATAGCTTCATTATCCTTATCACTATAATAGAAACATAGGCCCTTAACATAATAAAAGTCTGCATTATTTCCATCTAATTCTATAGCTAAATCACAGTATTCTATTGCCTCTTCATATCTTTTTAAATACATTAAAACCCTTGCCTTTTGGTAATAAAGATCACTGTTTTTTAAACCATAATCACTAATCTTGTTATAAACACTAAGAGCTTCATCTAATAAATTCATATTAATAAAGGCCTTCATTTTGATTATGTAAGCTTCTGTCAAATACTGAAATTTGTTAAGCGCTTGTTCACAAGCCTCTAAGCAGTCCTCATATAATTCTAATCCCAAAAGAGCTCCAGCCTTATTCTTATAACTATTAGCTGCTTCAGGGTCCAGATTTATAGCCATATTTGCACAATCCAGCGCTTCGTTATATCTATTTATTTTATTAAGTACATAGGCTTTGTTATTATAGCTTGAAGATTGATTTTTATTAATATCTATAACCAGGTCATATTGTGCAATGGCCTCTTCATATTTCCCTAAATCATCTAGTAAATCAGCCTTAAGAAAATTAATTTCATAATCGTTCTTAAATAACTCTACTGCCTTACAAACATCAATGTAAGCTAATTCAAGATCTTTTTTAGAAATCAAAACCTGACAAAACAAATAATATATAGAACTTGTAACCTCTGAGCTTTGCATTAGCTCCTTTAATATATTATAGCTTTCATCTATCTTGGAGGTCTTAAAATATGCTTTTGCCAGCTTAAATTTAATACTATCCTCCATTAAATTGTGTCCACTACTTTCCAAAAGAGTATCTATATAAAAATTATAAGCTGAACTTATGATTACACTAATAGCCTCTCTATACTCAGATAAATCACATAACTTTTCTGAATATTCTATTGCATCCTCATATTTCTCTAAGCAAAGACAACTCTTTGCAAGTGAATACCAAACACCAGGGGAATTCGGTTTTATCTTTAGTACCATTTTATAATCCTCGTAGGCATCTTTTAAGCTTCCAATTCCATAGTATAGTTCTGCTCTATAGAAGAAAGCATTAAAATCCTCCTTATTTTCCTTTATTAAAGTTGTAAATATATTATCAGCTTCCCCTATCTTTTTACTAACTGAAAAATATCTTCCTATTAATATTTGCAAATCTGGATGATGTGGACAGATCTTTTGGGCAACCTTTATAGAAGTATTGGCAGTATAAAAATCCAATTGATCAATAGCAGTATTAAGGTTTCTATATTCCTTAATAAATTCATCTTGCTGATTTTCTTCGCACTGTTTTAAATATTCATAGTTGAAAGTACTTTCATTGTTGATTTTATAAACAACAAAATCCATGAAATTTTTAGGAAAATTATTATAGAGACTATCTTTCTTTGCAGTCCACGAAAAATGATTATTAAACAAAATCCATACATACGTTGGGAAATTATAATCATCCATGATAAAGGTTAAAATTCTATGGTTAACTTCCTTTGAGGAATCTATATTATAACAAATATCCTTTTCAAGCAATTGCTCCCAGGCATTAATATCTAATCTTCTTTCGAAGCACCTATAGTTGGATTCGAAGGCTTCCATGAATTCATCTATAGGGGATATTATTTTCTCAGGTGCTTCCTCCTTTTCTTTTGCTTTAATAATAGCTTCCTCATAGGCAGTTCTAAGCCTTTGAAATCCCTCTGGATCTTTCTCTGGCGAAAACTGAGTCATTAACTTTGAATAGGCTCTTCTAATTTCTTTTACATCCTTTGTTGAAGGAATACCCAATATTTCAAAAGCATTCATCTAAAAATCCTCCCTTCCATCAATAGTGTTAAATAAATCTTTAATCTTATTTCTAGTTTCTTCTATTTCCTTTAAGTCCTGTTTTTCCAGAACATCCTCAAAGTCTCTAAGCATATCCGCGATTCGATGTCTATCCATACCTAGGCTCTCCTGAAACAATCTCTCTCCTCTTGCAATAATCAGCTTATTTTCCTGATTTTCACGTGGATGAGTTTTTAAATAAGATAAGGCTTCTATACGATTAGTAACCTCTTCCTTGGTCATATGACCAAAATTCTTTTCAATAATAACACTTCGTTTAGTGCCTGTAGATACAGCTGTTACTTCAGCTTCTAATATTCCATTGATATCATAGGTATATCTGATATCAACGGCTTCTTCTCCTGCTACACATGGTGGTACCATTATATTAAGTTCTCCAAGATATATATTATCCTTAGATAAACGAGATTCTCCCTGGAGAATCTCCACATTAATTACCTTTTGGTCATCATAAATTGTATACAGCCTTTCAACTCTACTAACTGGTATGGTTGTATTTCTTTCAATAATAGGAAGAAAGTGTCCAGTTTCATAATATCCATAAGATTTCTTAACAGACACCGTAGTTCCCAGTGTATAAGGACAAACATCCGTAAGTATAATCTCCTTAAAAGCAGCATCTTTACCCTTTAAAGCAGCTTGAACTGAAGCCCCAAGTGCAACTACCTCCTCAGGGTTAATATTAACAAAAGCAAACCGACCAAATAGTTTACTTACAAACTGCCTAATTAACGGAAACTTAGTGGCTCCACCTACCAATAATATAGATTCTATATCACTAATCTTTAGTGAGGAATCACTCAAAGCTCTTTCTACCGGTTCCTTTAATCTGTTCAATAAGCTTTTTACTGACTTTTCATATTCTTCTATGGTTATTTCATAGGATAATTTTTCTCCATCAATGGAACAATTGAGAGTAACAACCCTATTATCACAAAAGGATCGCTTAGCAAGCTCAGCTTCTTTTCTTAATAAAGCATAAATGCTATCATTTATCCCCTCCCTTTTTAAACCATGATGTTTTAAAAACAAGGTTACCAAAACCTCGGTAAAATCCTCTCCCCCCAAGTAATTATCTCCTGCTACAGCTCGAACCTCCATAATATTATCAAAAAATTCCAATATAGAAACATCAAAGGTTCCACCACCTAAATCAAATACTAAAACCTTTGTCTCAGACTTTGCATGTAGTAATCCGTAGGCAAGTGCTGCTGCTGTAGGCTCTGTTATTAATCTATCTACCTTTAAACCAGCTAGCTCACCTGCTCTTTTTGTTGCCTTTCTTTGTGCATCACTAAAGTATGCTGGTACACTTATAACGGCCTCTCTAATAGGTATCCCAAGGAAATGCTCTGCATCTTCTTTTAAAGCCTTTAATATTAACGCTGACAATTCCTCTGATAAAAATTCTTTATCTCCAAACTTGTAGATTTTTTTCGTTCCCATGGTTCTTTTAAACAAGGAAGCACTTACCTCTGGATGAGTTATCTGACGCTCTTTTGCAATTTTACCAATAAGAACATCTCCATTATCATCGATGCTGATAACAGATGGCGTAAGACGCTCCCCTAAAGAGTTTGGGATAATTATCGGACCCTCTTCAGTCCAATATGACACTAAGCTATTAGTTGTTCCTAAATCAATTCCTATATTAACCATTTCATACCTCTCTAACTACTTATTCGTTGAATATTTTCACAAGTTTCCACCCTGTAAAAAAAATAATATTTTACCATTATAATACTTCAATACAAATGCAAAAATACCTTTATTTTTTAAGACTTATACTTAACTTATTTACAATTTGATTTATTTAGAAGTAAAAGGTAGTTAAATCAATAGGCTCAAAGTCCTTCTAATTTAACTACCTTCTAATATCTTCCTTCAAGTACCTCAATGGTGTTCATGTGACTTAAAAATCTAATTACAGGAATTGATGAAAATATAGATACAAAAATGGGCACTAGCAAACTAATTAATATATACCATGGATTTAGAACGCTCACTGGAACTCCTTTGGGATTGCAATAAATAACATTAAATATATACCCACCAAATATACCAAAGCCTATACCAAATATAGAGCCAATAAATATTATTAGAGCAAGTTCCTTTATTAATTTAAAGGTTATAATTATTTTATTGTATCCTAATGCATCTAATATAGATAATTCCTCTAACCTATCATATAAGTGCATGTAATTAATATTCCCTATAGTAAAAGTTATGACGAATACAGTTAAAGCAAGTACAATAACAGCAAATATATTAAACATTTGAAACATACCATCTAAGGATCTTTTCAAATCATTTAAATCTTGATGGTCAATATTTTTATATTTTTCTATTTTAATATTTACTTGCTCCAACTTACCAGGTTTAGGTATTACTAATAATACCTGTTCTGAACTTTTTTTTATATTTTCTGCGCTATTGCTATAACAGAAAGTAATAGTACATTTACCGGAGTATATTCCTACAACTTTATAGGTTCCTCCCAATTCATGTTTTTCATTTACATCAGTGCCATACATATCTCCAAGTTTTAAATTGTTACTTTTCACAAAATTACTATTAAGCAAAAGTTCATTTTGATTTTCCGGAATTTTACCCGCTATTAATTTAAAATCCAATTTATCCATTAGGTATTTTGTATCTCTAGCTTCTGGATAAAATACAAAGGTACTGGTACCCTGAGCTATAAGTTTTGTTTGTATCTGCCTAAAACCCGCAGTATATATAATTTTTTCCACATCCGTATCTTCACTCATTTCCTTGTAGAATTTTCCACCCTCAACTTTTGTATCATTAATCCATATTAAAGAAAGTTTTTCAAAAGGTAATACAACATTATCTCTAATACCGAATTTAATTCCACCGCCTAAAACACACACAAAGAAAACTAGAAAAACTCCCAACATTACAGCCAATATTTGAGGGATAAACTTCTTAATGTTATTTTTTACATATAAAAATATATTTAAGGGTTTTACTTCATGCATTTTTTCACCTGTTTGCTTTTATCGTCCTTTATAGAACCGTCCCAAATATTAATTATCTCATCCACACCTTCTAGTATGCTTTCATCATGAGTCACCACAATTATTGTAGTTTCCTTTTTATATGCTTTTAAAACCTTCATTACTTCAAAGGCATTTTTATGATCTAAGGAAGCTGTTATTTCATCAGCAAATATTACCTTTGGACGATTAATTAAAGCTCTTGCAATTGCCACTCGCTGTCTTTGTCCTCCCGATAATTGATTTGGCTTTTTATTGATTTCTTTTTCAAGGCCTAGCTCCCTTAATAAATCTTTTGCTCTATTAATATCTTCCGCTCTGTTGGAGTCAAGCGGAACTAGAACGTTTTGAAGGGAGGTTAAATAATCTATTAGAAAATGTCTTTGAAATACAAAACCAAATTCACTATTTCTAATAATTGAAAGTTCCTTGTTTTTCATTTTATTAAAATCACTTTCCTTATATAAAACCTTTCCTGAACTTGGATTTTTAAGTCCGCTCAAAATATACAATAAAGAACTCTTACCGCTACCTGAAGGCCCTAGTATTCCATAGAATTTATTTTCTCTAATAGTTAAATCTATATTTTTTAAAGCATAAGTCTCTGTTCCCTTACCCATATCATATATAAGATTTGCATTTTCAATTCTTATCATTTTTAAACCACCCTCTCTATAATGGAAATCGGTTCTATTTTTACCAGCAATTTCGAAACCGGAATTATTGAAAAAATACATATAAAGATTGGTATAGCAATAATTCTTGGTATCAATTGAGCATTTATATGAAACAGACTTAATCCCTTAGGAAAGGCATAGAGATTATTTCCAATGCCTTTAAAAACAAGTAAAAGTATAAAACCAATGGACAGCCCTAAAACCGATGAAATAGTAATTTCTTTTACCATTCTTAGAATTATTTTATCACCACCCTGTCCTATTGCCTTTAATAAACCAAATTCTTTCCTTCTCTGAAAGTAATGAATGTAGGAGGAGTTACCAAGGGCTACTGACAAAACTACAATTATAATAATTATCAAAATATTAAAAATTGTATTCATTCCTTCATCATCCTCCTTTTTTTCTTGTAACAAATCTTGATAAGTTACCAATTCAATATTAGTCTTTGGTAGTGCTCTTAAAAAGTTATTCATTTCCTTTAGTTTTCCAGCCTTAGGAAGTAACAAGTATTGTTCAACTTGTTTATTACTACTAGAAATCAACTCTTTTGATCTTGCAATAAATGAGATTAGATTATCACCCTTTATAATTCCTGTTATTTCATATTTTCCTTTAAAATAATCCATATTACTAACCTCATTACCCATAAAACCTCCCATACTCTTGCCCCTTGCTCTAGTGATATTGGAGTTTATAATAATTTTTTCTTCATCATTTTTAGGAATACCACCACTATTAAACTTTATACTCATTCTATCCATTATAATTGGTATATCCTTTTCATCCATATAGTAACCCGTATAACTTACTCCACCACCAATAATATTAACTATACTGTAATGGTAAGTATTTACAGTTATTAAACTATCCACAGTAGAATTATCTTTTATCTTTTCCATGATTTCTTTAGGGATGTTACCCTTAGTAGATCTTATAATACTAACATAATTTAATTTTTTTAAATCTCTATAGGAAGTTTCTGACATATTGTCTGAAAACATTTGAATTACCCCTATTAGTAGAATAGAAAATGCAATAGATAAAACCATGCCTAGGGTTTTCTTTTTATTACTCTTAAAATATAAATAATAACTTAAGGGTTTGTGCATACTCCTCACTCCTTCTCCTAGTAAATTCTAGCAAATTATTCTCTATAAAAAAAGTTACCGCAGTCATAGCTGTATATGACTGCGGTAATAGGAAATTAAATAATACCCTTGTCCTTAAAAAACAAAGCTAACTTTATCCTATCAGTTATTAAAGTTTTACTATAAATAGAACTCACATAATTTTTAACTGTACCATCAGTAATATAAAGTGCTGAAGCTATCTGTCTATTGGTAAAGCCCTGAGTAATCATAAGGGCTATCTCCATTTCTCTATCTGTTAGATTCATTGCCAGTAAATTATCTTTTATAGGAGGTTGTTCTTTATTTACTGCATGTTTTGCTAGGACTGCTGCTACCTTTGTAGGCATTATAAAACTTCCTTTGACGCATTCTTTTATAGCTTCAATAAGTTTACCTTTCTCAATATCCTTGAAAATGTACCCAGAAGCGCCTGAGTTCATTGCTTCTATAATACACTGGTCATCCTCAAAGGTAGTCAAAAGTAATACTTTTACATTAGGAAATTTATTTTTTATTATTTTTGAGGCTTCAACTCCCCCCATTACTGGCATCCTTATATCCATTAGAACTATATCTGGCATAAACCTTTTAGAAAGTACAATTGCTTCTTTCCCGTTTTCACCACAAGCCACAACCTTAAGCTCTAAATCTGAGTTCAGTATTATCTCAAGACCATCTCTCATTAAACCCTGATCATCTATAACTATTACCTTAATCATACACCTTTACCTCACTATTAAAATCAATGTATATATTAAACCCCTCACCTTTGTCTGAAATAATATTGAATTTCCCCTTTACTTCCTTCACCCTTTCCTCCATAGCTTTAAGGCCAAAACCTTTTTTTATCTGAGAACAGCCTTTGCCATTGTCTTCTATGGAGAATAGTAATTCATTTTTATTATATTTAAGTTTGAATACAAAGGCTGTAGATCCTCCATGCCTAATTCCATTTGTTAACCCTTCTTGTAAGGCTCTATAAATGCATTTTTTGATTTCATTGTCTTCCTTAGAGAAGTTATCTATTTCATACCTTATTGCCACCTCAGTATGTAAAATAGTATTAGCAATAAGTTCAAGAACTTCATTGTAATAATCAATATCTTCGCCTTTTTTTAAAGCACTTACTGAGCCTCGAACCTGGACCAAGCCTTTCCTAACCTGATCTATAGCAGAATCAATTTTTTGTGAGGCTTTGTCTACATCATCCCTTAATAAAATGTTACCTGCTTCCATTTCTACTAAAGCAGTGGTTAATATATGCCCAACAGTATCATGTATTTCCCTTGCCATTTTATTTCTTTCCTCTATAATTAAGTATTCCTCATTTTTTCTATAGGCTTCTTTAATATTATCATTTGCATCTGTAAGCAGGATATTTTTAATAATTAATTTATTTTTCGTAGCTTCAAGATTTTTATTTATAGAATCTATATGTTTTAGTACATACAATATTGTAACAATCATTGCAAGGATAAAAAAATCAAGTATTTCATATTTTACAAAACTAATATACTCAATATATCCCAACGCAAAATAATTCCTTAACAAGCTTAAGGAATAAATTATTATAGAAACTAAAATAGTAAATCCTTTTTTAAATCTAAAAATCACTTGATACATTACTACAATATAAAACAATTCAAAACCTCTACCTTTTGAAATGAAACTTAGTAGAATTATCATAAATATCTCTATAAAAAATAACAACAAGTATATGTTTTTATTATCTTCCTTATAATATTTAACAAACTCTTTCAAGGTAAAAGTAACAATAATTGACAATGAGATAAATATTGCGTTCCAAGGCCTTAGGATATTCTCTAAAGCAACTAATAAAAGTGCTACAGTTAAAATTACATAGGACAAAATTACCAAACAATCCTCTAAATCCCTTTTCATACAACATCACCTTATAATTTTAATAATAACTACATATTAACATATAATTATAAAATATACCATTTTCTTCATACTAAGGTTTAATCATATTATAATATCGTCACATTATATCAAAACTTATTGATTAATAACGTAAGACAGGCACCTAATCTAATTAGATCAGATGCCTGTTAATAATATATCCTATAATTCTATTACACTTATACCTTGGGTGCATTTGTACTTTCAACCTTAGAGATGGTGTAATTTTCACTTATCACCTTTATACAGTATATTTGGCACAACACTAATAATAAATATATGAAATTACTTATTATATGAGCTATAACTACCAAAGCTCCGTCAGAGATAGTTAATAATAAACCTATTAAAATTAAAAAT
>JACMJL010000310.1 GCA_014380625.1 Clostridiaceae bacterium | reverse complement strand
ATTTTATAAATATTTATAGTTTGAATCTGATGAACAGTTTGAAAAATGTAGAATCAGTGAATTTTGTAAACAATCTAAAAGGCGAGATCTTGTTTTATCAATATCTCGCCTTTTCATCATAATCCCTACAGCTATTGTAACTGAACTAAAGAAATACCAGTACACTATAGAAAAAATAGAAATATTAATGTCTAGTTTTTATAAGTTATACCATTAGGAGTTTTTCCTACAGGTATTATTGCTATTACTTTATTTTTAGAGTTTTCTATGACGCTTACTGTATTGTCATACATGTTTGTTACATATATATATTGATTATCGTCACTTACAACAATACCATGTGCACCTTTTCCTACTTCAATAGTTGCTATTACCGTTTTACTTGTTAAATCAATTTTAGATATTGTATTAGATGGGCTTTTCTCGGTTCCTTGGTTAGCAACAAAAGCGTATTTTCCGTCCTTTTCAATGTATACTTGAGCAGGTCCTTCTCCTACATTTATCTTCTTAACATCCTCTGTATTTAGATCAACTAAAGCTAGAGAATTTTCTGAGTTTAACGTAGTTAACATAAGCTTCCCATCCTCAGTTATTGCTGTAGTTACAGGATTTTTACCGACTTTAATCTGCTTAATCTCTTTTAAGGCAGTTATATCAATAACACTTATAGAATCTGACTCGTTATTTGCAACATAAGCATATTTACTATCCGCTGAGATTCTAAAGCCGTGTGGACCTTTACCAGTTTCAACTGTTTTTATTAATTTATAGGTCTTAGCATCAATTACTGACACATTGTTTTTATCTGTGTTTGAAACAAGTACATATTTACCATCATTAGAAAACACTACATGAGCAGCATGACTACCTACTGAAACTTTATTTACTAATTCATTATTTTCAGCATTATAAAATAAAACCAAACCGTGGCCATGACTATCTATATGATCAATAGATTTAGGTATCAAAGTAGCTGCTAATATCTTATTATCTGGTGACATTTGAACATTGTGAATAATTCCATCTACTTTCATAGTAACTAAAATTCGATTTGTTACAGAATCAAGTTTGGTTATACTACCTTCTTCATTGGCAGTAAAGTAATAACTAGAAGCTTTCGTTATTGCAGTACTTGCGTTACCTTCTACAATTATAGAGTTATTAACTACTGACTCTTCCCCGTGTGCATGACCTTCACCTTCAGGCATTTTTGCTGCTACATCTTTTAAGGTAAAACTTAAAGATATTATAGCTATTAACAATATTGTAAATAAGGACGCAGCCCTTTTGAAGCCAAGCTTTAGGTCGTATCTAAATAGATAACTTATAAAGGAAAGTAATATTCCACCTGGGATTAGATAAGCAGCATATTTTACTACATCTTCAAAATGTTGAATTCCTCCGCTAATCATTCCAATACCAACTGAGAGTAATAACGAAAAAATCACAAGCCTAATAGTGCTAATTACAGATAGATTTTTCTTATCTATAATAGTTTCATTTAGCAGAGAAGCTACAACAAATATAGCCATTCCAACAAACAAGATAATTGTATATTTCTGTGGGTCTATGGGCATATGAACTATTGACCCAGATGTTAACCCCATACCTAAAAAGAATAAAACATAGACCAAGTATGGAAAAACAGCTTCTTTCCATGTGTTTTTAACTGATTTTTTCATTTGACGTCCTCCCTTTCTTTTGTGAACCCTAGTTAGTATAACAAAAAAATGTGTAGAAATTATGAAGATGATTATCAAATGCAATTGAGAATAATTATCTATATTTATTTCAGAATGATAAAAGACCCAAACACTATATTTTGT
>JACMJL010000309.1 GCA_014380625.1 Clostridiaceae bacterium | reverse complement strand
TATAGAAACTGAGTTTAAACAAGGTGAGCATTCAGAAAGTCTTGGAGGACATTTTTATTATATTCCTATGCCTGGTTCGCTTGAAAAAATACTAAATATATTAGGTGTAAAATAAATGGAGGTATTATAATATGACTAAAGTTTTAATCGTTGATGACGCTGCTTTTATGAGGATGATGATAAAAGATATACTAGAAAAGAATGGTTTTGAGGTAATTGGAGAAGCAAGTAATGGAATAAAGGCAGTGGAACTTTATAAAAAGGATAAGCCTGACATTGTTACAATGGACATAACAATGCCAGATATGGATGGAATTCAAGCAGTGAAAGCAATAAAAGAGTTCGACCCATCAGCAAAAGTAATCATGTGTAGTGCAATGGGACAACAAACTATGGTTATGGATGCTATTAGAGCTGGAGCAAGAGATTTTATTGTTAAACCTTTTCAGGCCGATAGAGTATTAGAAGCTATTAAAAAAGCAATTGGATAAGGGGGATATGGGATGCAAGTAGTCGTATTTAAATTAAATGACGAACAATTTGCGGTAGAAACTGCAAAAGTACAGAGTATAAATGATATGATGGTAATTACTAAAGTTCCTAAATCCAAAGAACATATTATGGGACTAATTAATTTAAGAGGAAACGTTATTTCCTTATTAGATGTAAATTTAATTTTGGACGTAAGCAAAAGTGATTCACAGCAAAATAATATTATAATACTTGAGATGCAAGAAGAGCTAGTGGGTATTGCGGTTGACCAGGTTGATGAGGTTTTAGATGTGGTAGAAGAATTAATCGAAAAAGTAGGAGAACTTAATAAAAAAGCATATATTAAGGGTGTTATAAATTTTAATGACAGAATTGTTACACTTATAGATATTGATAAACTTTTACAAACTTAATTAGAAAAGAGGTGGAAAATTGGCAGACGTATTATCACAAAATGAAATTGATGCCCTTTTGTCTGCCCTGTCTTCTGGAGAACTACAACCGGATGAGCTTGAAAAGGATGAAGATAAACAAAAGGTTAAGGTGTACGATTTTAGGCGTCCAAATAAATTTTCTAAGGATCATATTAGAACCTTAGAAATGATTCATGACAATTATTCAAGAATTATTTCTAATTATTTAACGGGGCAAGTTAGGACTAATGTTAAGGTTAAGATTGAATCTGTTGAACAAATAACCTATGAGGAATTTGTTCACTCGGTACCTAACCCAACAATCTTAACATTATTTAGAATGCCTCCATTAAATGGGACTATCTTATTTGAGACAAATCCTCAATTTGTTTTTCAGGTAATAGATATACTTCTTGGAGGTCCTGGTAGTGGAGAATATAAGATGAGAGATTTTACAGATATAGATAAGAACATTATAATGCAGATAAATAAAGGTTTGATATTAAATTTAAAACTGGCATGGCAGGATATTTTAGAAGTTGACCCTGTAATCGAGGCATTAGAAACAAATCCTTCACTTAATCAGACTTTAGCTCCTAATGAACCTGTAGCACTAATTACCTTTTCAGTTGAAGTAGAAAAAAATAGCACTTTTATCAATATATGCATACCGTATCTAAGCATTGAAAAGGTACTTGATAAATTAGTTGTGCAATATTGGTTCCAGGCAAATAATGAAGATATATTAAAGGAATCAAGGCTTAGGCTAAAAAACAGATTAAATGTTGTGGATGTACCAGTTTCTGCAATATTAGGAAGTACCAATATTACAGTGGATGATTTTTTAAAACTTTCTGTTGGAGATGTGATTTCTTTGAATAAGAAAAGTACCAGTGCCATAGAACTTTTTGTTGAAGAAGAACCATGCTTTCTAGTAAAACCTGGGGTTTTCGGTAAGAATATGGGCGTACAGATATTGGATATTATAGATAAGGATGTGGAAAATTATGAGTGATGGATTCCTTTCGCAAGAAGAGATTGATTTACTACTGAATGGTGGGGGTTCAGCCTTGGATGATAAAAAGGAAGATATTTTGTCAGATGTAGAAAGAGACCTTTTAGGCGAGATAGGTAATATTTCTATGGGATCAGCCTCTACAGCTTTGTCTACGATTGTTAGTCAACAGGTTAATATTACAACCCCTGTTGTATCATTAACAACTTTAGCAGAGTTGAAAAAAGAATTTGAAGTTCCTAATATTGCTGTAGATGTTAAGTATATAAGTGGTATAGATGGACAAAATCTACTTATTATAAAGACCTCAGATGCCGGTATTATAGCTAATCTAATGATGGGTGGAGATGGGAAAGTTGAGAATACTAACCTATCAGAAATAGAAATAAGTGCTGTTTCAGAGGCGATGAATCAAATGATTGGTTCAGCTGCTACTTCAATGGCAACAATGTTTGGCAGAGAAGTTAACATTTCTCCTCCAAATTGTAAGGTTTGGGATGACAAGACTACAACCTTAGCTGATGATATAACTGAAGATGAAAATGTGGTTTTAGTATCCTTTAGGCTTACCGTGGGTGATCTTATTGATAGTAATTTAATGCAGATACTCCCTTTAACAACTGCAAGAAAAATTGTTAGTATAATGATGGGTGATGATGTGGTAGCACCTAAAGCACCAGAGCCTAAAGTAGATAGACCAACGCAACCTAAGCAGGTAAATCAGCAACAACCTCAGCAACAACAATATACTCAGCAGGACCAATATAGTCAACAAAACCAATATAATCAACAGGATCAATATAGTCAACAGGATCAATATAGACAACCTGAAGTGCAAAGGCCAAGGGTGGATGTGCATCAGGCGAACTTCCAACCACTTCAAGAATCAGCAGTACATACCTCTCCGCGAAATATTGATTTAATTTTAGATGTACCATTGGAAATCTCTGTGGTGCTAGGTAGAACTAAAAAGAGTATTAAGGAAATACTTAATTTGGGGACTGGTTCACTAATAGAATTAGAAAAGTTAGCTGAAGAGCCAGTAGAAATAATGGTAAACGGTAAGAAGGTTGCTTATGGAGAAGTAGTTGTAGTTGATGAAAATTTTGGTGTTAGAATTACTAGTATTGTAAGTAGTAATGAAAGAGTAAAATCACTTATACAATAAGAAATTTTTCAAGTGGTATTTACAACAAAATGTATAAATTATATTAAGAAATAAAGTTTAGGCTTTATTTCTTTTTTTTTGGTATAAACTTTACAGAGTAGTGTACGATAATTAAATATAATAAAAAAGTATGTAAGGCATCTTATTTTCTTTCAGATGCCTGAATTTTGATAGGGAGTGTTTGAAATGAAAATTACAGGTGTTAGTTCCAATGATTATTTATGTATTCACAGCGATAGTAAGAAGATAGTTGCGAAAAATACTGTTTCTGAAAAACAAGATAGATTAGAAATATCCACTGTTGGAAAAAGTTTAAGTAGCTACTCTACTGATGGGAGTTTTGGTGTGTCCGAAGAAAAGTTACAGGGCATAAGACGACAAGTGTCTGATGGTACTTATAATAGAGATTCTAAATTAGTTGCTCAAAAGCTTATAGACCTTATGAAAGGAAGAACAATCTAAGATGAAAGAAGAACTTAATAATATAATAGTTAAAGAAAGTGAAGCTCTTCAAGAATTAATAGACCTTCTAGAGGCCCAAGTTAAATTTGCTTTAGAAGATAAGATAATGGATCTAGAGGCAATAGTACCTAAGATAGAGACATGTAATAAAAAAATTGCTGAATTGGAGATGGCTAGACGGGGTTTGACAAAGGGTGAACCCATGTCAAAGATTATTAATACCGCCAAAGATATAGAACTTGAAGAAAATTACAGAAAGATTAAATTTTTAGTTGAAGCAGCTATTGTTCAGAAAAAGTTCAATATGGACCAAATTAAGCAAGGTCTACACTTTACAAACAGAATTTTAAGCATTATAAATCCGGATCGTGGAATTAAAACGTATAATGCTTATGGCAAGATAAAAAAATGATAAAGAGGTGATAAAATGTCAGGATTATTTTCCATATTTAGTGTTGGAGTAAGAGGAATGACAGCTCAGCAAACAGCACTTAGTGTAACGTCACATAACATAGCAAATGCAAATACAGAAGGATATACAAGACAAAGGGCACTTATACAAGCGACAAAATCTTTTGATGGAACAGGTCTTGCAAACGCAGTAAGTGCTGGACAACTTGGAAGCGGTTCAGAAGTTACGACTATACAAAGAGTAAGGGATTCCTTTTTAGATTATCAGGTTAGGAATGAGACCAGTACGCAGGGTCAATTTTCTAGTAGGGATACAACCTTAAGTGAAATTGAAGGTATTTTTAATGAACCTTCAGACTCAGGTATATCTAGCTTATTGGGTAAGTTTTTCGATTCCTGGCAGGAATTATCAAAGCAACCACAGAGTTCTAACTCAAGAACTGTTGTTGCACAGCAATCTGTAGCTTTAGCAAATGAATTAAATCAAACCTACACGCAATTACAGAATATTAAAAATAATATAAATTCCGTTGTATCAAATAGTGTATTTGATACAAATAATATACTCAATCAAATTGATAAGTTAAACAAGCAAATAATCATTGTAAAGGTCTCTAATCAAGAACCAAATGATTTAATGGATAAACGTGATATACTTTTGGATACACTAAGTTATAAATTTGGAATTAATATTGAAAAAAAGAATTTTTATGGAGAGGCAGTTACTCCAGTTGTTGAGATGGATTCAACAAATCCAACTAATGTAAATGATCCACTTAATAACTTACCCGCAAATCCAAACTTAATTACTTCAAAAGATAATTCAGAGGCAAGAAGATTTTCATATATTGGTGCTGTAGATAATATTAAAGATGCAAGTGGAAATCCAACAACACAATATAAAATTACCTATTATAAAAATGGTGATATGATAACTGATGAAAATAAGGTACAGATCAATGTAGATTTAGGTTCAAATGCAGCAACACCTGCAGAAATAGATCAGCGTCTTGAAAAGTTATTACAGAACAGGGTTATCTGGGCAGATAAAACTGGAGTAGCTATAAACGGAGATGGTAGTAAATCACTAGATGGAACTCAGCCATTATATAACTTTTCTGATTTGAAATTATTTCAGCCTGCAACCGGAGAATTTAAAGGATATTCATCTGTGCTAAATGATACGAACATGTATATAGATCAAATTAACAAAATTGCAAAAGTATTAGCCTTTTGCGTAAATGGGCTTCAAAGTGGAATAAAAGATGTATCAGGTACTACAACAACAGCAACAGATCCTCCCAATAATGATTTCATGCCATTTTTCGTGAACTCCGATGTAGCTGATGGTTTATATAATTCTAGTTCAATAATACCAACAGGAGCAACTGGCTTAGATTTAGTTTTAGCCTCAGAAAAAAATATTAACGCTGGGAATTTATCAGTTAATAAGGAAATAATTAATGATGTAATGAAGATAAAAACAAAAACTAATGATGATAAATTCGCTTATACAAGTAGTAATAATATTGATGGTGATAAAGATAATGCAAGAGTACTTGCAATTGCAGGTTTGAGAAACAATCTTATTAATGTGACAAAAGTTGGTATTACAATAAATAGTAGAGCAGATTTTTTTGATCCCCTTCAAGGTGGAAACACTTTAACAGGTACAAATTTTCAAAATAACGTTGAAGGAATGTCCATAGATAGTTATTTTAAAGATATAGTAGATAAACTTGGAATTCAAGAACAAGAGGCACAACGAATGGTTAAGAATCAACAGAACTTACTTGATTCCTTCAGCCAAAGTCGTCAGTCCGTTTCAGGGGTTTCTTTAGATGAAGAAATGGCAAATATGGTACAGTATCAACATTGCTATCAAGCTAATGCAAAAATAATTCAAACTGTAGATCAACTATTAGAAGTAGTTATAAACGGATTGAAAAGATAATAATAGGGTAAAGAGGTGAGAATATGAGGATAACAAATCAAATGCTTTCCAACAATTTCCTTTCCGACATGAGAAACAATCTTGAGAACCTGGAAACCTTACAACAACAAATGTCCTCTGGTAAGGAAATTAGGAAACCTTCAGATGATCCGTTTAAAGTTTCTAGAGCAATGCAACTGACAACAGATATTAATGCTAACAAACAATTTAATAGTAATATTAGTGATACAAGTAATTGGTTAGACACAACAGATTCGGCCTTAGGTCAGGTTGGTGAAGTTTTTCAACGTGTAAGAGAATTACTGGTTTCTGCTGGAAATGCTGGATATGGTCCCACACAACAAAAGGCTATTAAGGATGAGATAAATTCTAAAATTGGTGAATTCACTCAGATAATGAATACAAACTTTAATGGTCAATATATTTTTGGAGGATCACGAGCAAACGTAAAACCACTTGAGACAATAACTGATACAAGTAATAATTCTAAACTCGTATATTATAGCAATAGTGCCTCGAATCCTGAATTAGATATAACGTCTGCTACAGGAATAATTGAACTGAATAAATTAAATTCAAAGGTTTCCGTGGAGATTTCTCAGGGAGTAAACATTCAATATAATATTTCAGCCGGTGACTTACTTCAGTTTAAGAGTGACCAGGGACAAAGCGTGGACCTTAGACAACTTTTAACCTCAATAGTGAATCATTTAGATGGAAAGACTGATGACGGTACAGCTGTAGATTCGCAGGCTACAAATAATGTTATTGGTAAAGATTTGCAGGGCATAACTGATACAATTACTAATTTTCTTAAATATAGGTCTGAGGTGGGAGCTAAACAAAATAGAATGGATAGTGCTAAAAGTAGTAATGAGGTACAAAACTTCAATATGACAGATATACTCTCTAAGACGGAAGATATTGATATCACACAAAAGACAATTCAATTCTCCAATGCGCAAAGTGTTTATATGGCTGCGCTACAAACTAGTGCAAGGATAATACAGCCAACTCTATTAGATTATCTAAGATAAATGGAGGGATTATTATGGTTTTAAATACAACTTATCACGGAGAAAAAGAATACAATAAAGAAGATATAATTTTTTTTAAAAAAGGTCTGCCTGGCTTTGGTGATATGAAGAATTTTATCATCTTCCCTGTTGAAAACAATGAATCATTTAAGGTTTTACACTCTTTAGAAGACACAAATTTAGGGTTTGTACTAATTTCACCCTTTGAGGTAGTAAAAGATTACGAATTTGAAATAAACAAAGATAAACTCAAGGAGTTAAAAGTTAATAGTCCCGGAGATGTTTTAGTTCTTAATACTGTTACTTTGAATTCTAATTCAGATAATATAACCACTAATTTGCAGGCTCCAATTGTCATTAATACCAAAGCGAAATTAGGTGAACAAATAATTTTATCAGATGATAGATATTTAATTAAACAACCCTTATTCAATAAAAAGACCCTCAGTGAGGAGAGATGATATGTTAGTAGTTTCAAGAAAAAATGGAGAATCAATCTTAATTGGAGATAATATTGAAATTGTTGTAATTAAGACCGAAGATGGAACTGTTAAATTAGGAATTAATGCACCTAAGGAAATTACAATATTACGGAATGAGCTTTTAACACAGGTAAAGGATGAAAATATTAAAGCTTCTCAAATGAATAGTAGTTTATTAGGAAAATTAAAAAAATAAGAAAAATCAGGAGTGAATTAATATGGAGATTAAGGGTTATAGTCAAGGAGGACAGCCTACTTTTGATAACAGCACAATAAATAATACAGGGAATTTACCAATGATTGTTTCTGAAAAGGTCAATACAATTACTACCCAACCTGCTGATAGGACTATTAGCGACCCGGAGATAAAGAAGGCAGTGGAAAAACTAAATAAATTTATGGAAGATGACAATACACGAGTGGAGTATCAGTTTCACTCGAAATTTAATGATCTGATGATTAAAATTATTGATAAGGACACTGGAGTTGTAATAATAGAAGTACCTCCTAAAAAAATACTGGATATGGTAGCTAAAATGTGTGAATTAGTGGGTATTCTTTTTGATAGAAAAGGATAAATTTTTTTTTCTGCCATAGAGGAGATAAAGATATGGAATTTAAATTAAATAAAATAGATCCTGAACTTCGGGCCAGAATTAATGCATCAACAAAGGAAGGGAAAATCCATAAACAGGATAGCCACTTAGATGTTAATAAGGACAGAGCAGATGGTGAGAAAAATAAGAAGTCATATAGTTCAAATGAACAAAAATCTGGTAATACTTTGTTTGTAGAAGCAATTAAAATAAAAGATATTAATATCGAAGTTTTTGTAGATAGTGACGATGAAAAAAGGTTCTCAAAAGGTATAATCCTAGATATTAAAAGGTAGGTGTAGCAATTATGCAAACAAATAATGGATATAATGTATATAAAAACAATAGTATTAATTTTGCTTCCAAGGAACAACTTCTATTAATGTTACTAGATGGCGCTTTGAAATTTTCTAAGATTGGGAGACAAGCGATTATTGATAAGAATATTCAAAAGTCAAGTGATAATCTTATAAAAACGCAGAATATCTACTATGAATTAATAGCGTCTTTAGATGTAAAAGCAGGTGGCCAGTGGGCACAAAATTTAACGGATGTGTATAGTTATATTATTAAAAGATTGGTAGAAGCTAACATTAAAAAAAGTGTAGAAATCATGGATGAAATAATCCCATTAATTGAAGATATTAAAAATTTATGGGAAGAAGCCAATGAGGTTTCAAAAGGTAACAATAGAGTCGGCAGTTTATAATATATAAACTAATGTAAAAGGAGGTATGAAAAATGAGCAACACACTTAGAATAACTGGAATGGCTTCAGGTCTTGATGTTGAGGGTATGGTGGCAAAAATGGTTAAGGCAGACAGCTTACCACTAGATTCATTGAAACAGGGAAGGCAAATAGTTAAATGGAAACAAGATAGTCTTAGGGATACCTTAGGGGATATTAATACCTTTAAAAGTAATTATTTTGATTTGTTAAAATCAAGTTCCTATATGTTATCCTCAAAAGGTTATGCAGGGTTTGATGTGGCAACAGTTGATGGTACTAATTCAACTGCGGTGCCTTCGGCAACTGCTACCGCCCAGTTAGGTGCAGTTACTGGATTGTATACAATTTCAAATATTTCTGTTGCCACTACTGCTAAAATAAGTTCAGTTGTTTCAAATGTTTCTCAGGCAGAAAATTTATTTTCAGCTTCAAGTCCTAATTTTCTCGCAAGTGGAAGTAGCGGGATAAATATTAAGGTTAATGGCATCAACAAGGTTATTAATATTAGTAGTTTAGACTTTGCAAATTTACCAAGCTTAGTTACTGACGTAAATACTCAATTAAATGCAGCTGGATTAGGTGGAAAATTAATTGCTCAAGCATCTCCAGATGGAACTAAACTTCAATTTTCATCACTTACAAATGACTCAATAAACATTAGTGATGTGAGTGGAGGAAGTGATCTTTTAAAGATTGGTTATACTTCCACTAATTTTGATATTAATCAATCAGTAAGTAATAGTATTTCTGATATTTTTGGAGGATCTTCTGCAGTATTTTCTATTCAAAATGGAAGTGGTACTCCAGTAGACTTTAACTATGACTTTTCAGTTGGTGGTCTACAGAATAATTGGACAATTGGTCAAGTTTTAAGTGATATTAGTTCTAAAGCTGGAGTTAATGCAAGTTACAATCAGTTAAGTAGGACCTTCTCACTTGGAACTAACACTACTGGATCAAGTTCAAGTATAAAGGTCACTGAAAATAATACCATAGATCCTACAAATAATTTTATGAACAAAATTTTTGGTGTTGTTGATGGTGCTGTTGGTACTGTTGTTTCCGGTGGGGATGCCAAAGCCACAATTACTAATCCTCAAGGGGTTACTGCTACTGTACTTAAATCAACAAATAGTTTTACCATCGATGGAGTATTATATAACTTAACTAGAGATAATACTACATCTAGTACTAATATTACAATAACCTCGAACACACAAAAAACTTTTGATAAGGTTAAAGACTTTATTGTTAAGTATAATGAATTGATTAACAAAATTACTGTTAAATTAAATGAAAAAAGCCAAAAGGGATATTTACCACTAACAGATGAGCAAAGGAAAGCAATGTCTGAAGACGAGATCACCGTCTGGGAAACAAAAGCTAAGGTAGGTCTTTTAAGTAATGATAGAGATACGGGAAATATGCTTAGGAGTTTGAGAAATGCCTTTTCTAATCCAGTAACAGGTGTAGCCAGTACAAATAGTGCTATTGGATTATCAACTTCTTCTGATTGGACTCAAGGTGGTAAGATAATAATTGATGAAACTAAGTTGAAAGCTGCTATTGAAAACAATGGACAGCAGGTGATAGACCTATTAATGAAGCAATCGGACAACCAGGCAAGTTATAATCCTAATTTAACATCACTTCAGAAAACAACACGTATAAATGAAGAGGGAATATTTCAGAGATTAAATGATGTTCTTCAGGATTATACAAGAACAACAAGGGATACTAGTAATAAAAAAGGAATATTTATTGAAAGAGCAGGTATTGCAGGTGACTTTACTGAGTTTAATAATTTACTCACTAGTCAATTGACTACTAAAGATAAGGCTATAACCCTCTTAACAACAAAAATATCTAAAAAAGAAAATGCCTATTACCTTCAGTTTTCGAAACTAGAGGCTGCCATGCAAGCTATGAATTCTCAATCAAGTTATATTTCGCAACAAATCGGAAAAATGTAGAAAATAAGAAAATTGATCTGCAAGGAGTTGGTTATAATTTGATGGACGAGTTACGGAAGGCATTATTTGAATATAATAAAATTACATTAGAATTAATAGATACCTTAATTAACGAAGAATATGATGTATTAGAAAACCTTTTTAAAGAGAGGCAAAATCAAATCGATAAAATGAATACTTATATTTACTCTGGTGAACAATTTTCAAATATATGCAATGAACTAAATGTTCTATGCAATCAAGAACAGTTAGAAGAGCTGATGAAGAAAAAAAGAAATTATTTAAAGAGTGAAATAACTAAACTTTCTGAATCAAAAGTGGCAAATAAAAGTTACTCGAGAAGACCCTTAGTTGATTCACTCTACTTAAATAAAGAAATTTAAAAATAATTCAGAAAAGGTGTAAAGTATTTTTAAGAGTTCTCGATAATATAATTACAACCATGAATTTAAGTTAATTTAATATAACTTAAAAAAATATTAAAAAAGGTATAAAGTAATTATAAAACCTTTCGATAATAAGATTACAAAGATAAAAACTTAAAAACCTAAAAGTTTTCTTGTTAATAGGCCAAATGGCTTGTTATATATTAGTTTAGTTAGTTATGAGTTGGCCAACTCAACATTTAAAAAAACATTCAATTAAAAAGTAGACAAGTAGTAAAAAAATAGTGGAACAGGGATGTCCACTTTAAAAATCAAGGAGGAATTTATTATGATAATTAATCACAATATGAACGCTATGAATGCTCAAAGAAACATGGGTCTAAACACTGGTATAGCAGCAAAATCAATGGAAAAACTTTCTTCAGGTCTTAGAATTAACAGAGCTGGAGATGACGCAGCTGGACTATCAATTTCTGAAAAAATGAGAAGCCAGATTCGTGGATTAGATCAAGCTAAAAGAAATGCACAGGATGGAGTTTCTAGAATACAAACATCAGAAGGTGCATTAAATGAAGTAAGTGATATGCTTGTTAGAATGAAAGAACTTGCAGTTCAACAACAAAATTTAGGTACCTATTCAACAGATGATATTGCAAATGTTGGTCTTGAAATGGATGCTTTAGCAGCAGAAATAAATAATATATTCACAACTACTAAATTTAATGGAACTAGTGCATTTGCAGCATCAGTTATTGCAATAGATGACCAAGCAGCTACATTAACTATAGCTGCAGCAACAATTTCAGCTGCACTTGCAGTAACTAAAGCTAGTACATCAGTTTTAATTGATACAGCAATTGTTGGAGTTAATACAGCAAGAGCTACTTATGGTTCACAACAGAATCAATTAGAGCATATTGCTAACAACTTGGGAACTACATCAGAAAACTTACAGTCATCTGAATCACGTGTTAGAGATACAGACATGGCTAAAGAAATGGTTAACTTCTCAAAGAATAATGTTCTTTCACAGGCTGCACAAGCAATGATAGCACAAGCTAATCAACAGCCACAGGGAGTTCTTCAGTTACTAAGATAATTAATTAATTAATTAAGAACTGAGTAAAAAAGGTAGTTTAAAACTACCTTTTTTTTATATAATGATATATTATATATAATTAT
>JACMJL010000308.1 GCA_014380625.1 Clostridiaceae bacterium | reverse complement strand
TGATTTGTAGTTTGCTGATATCCCTATGGCTTGATTATAGACTTGATTTAAAAATAAAATTCGTTTAAAGGCACATTTCATTCCGTTTTGTGCCTTGAGCGTAGCGAAAGGAATGGTCATAATTATGAAAAGTTTTATGAATGAAAATTTTTTACTCTCCAACGAAACAGCAGTAGAATTATATCATGATTATGCTAAAGATATGCCAATCATGGATTATCATTGTCATCTAAATCCAAAGGAAATCTACGATAATAAGCAGTTTAAAAATATAACTGAAATATGGTTATATGGGGATCATTATAAATGGAGAGCAATGAGAAGTAATGGGGTGGATGAAAAGTTTATCACTGGAGAGGGTAGTGACTATGAAAAGTTTCTAGCTTTAGCAAAAACTGTTCCTATGCTACTTGGAAATCCATTGTATCACTGGGTACACTTAGAACTTCAAAGATTCTTTGATATTAACGAAGTGTTAAATGAGAAAACCGCTCCTGAAATTTGGGAAAAAGTAAATAAAATGCTTACTGGTGATGGTTTTAGAGTAAAAGATTTAATTAACAAAGCAAATGTAAAAGAAATTTGTACAACAGATGATCCAATAGATTCCCTTGAATATCATCAAAAGATAAAAGAAGATAAGAAATTTGAGGTAAAAGTTTTACCAACCTTTAGACCTGACAAAGGTGTTGAAATTTCAAGAGGTTTCTTTTTGCCTTGGCTTGAAAAATTAGTAGAAGTAAATGGCAAGGCAATAAATAATTATAAAGAATTTCTTGAAGCTCTTGAAGCTAGAGTAAATTACTTTCATGAGAATGGATGTAGATTATCAGATCACGCCTTAGATTCTGTTCCTTACGAAGAAGCGACCTTAGAAGAAGTAGAAGTTATCTTCGCTAAAGCCATAAAAAAAGAAACCTTAAGTTTAGTGGAAACAGAAAAATATAGAACCTTTACCTTGAGATTTTTAAGTGGACTTTATTCAAAGCTTCAATGGACAATGCAACTTCATATGAATGCAATGAGAAACAATAATACTGCTATGTTTAATAAATTGGGAGCCGATGTAGGTTTTGATTCTATTAATGATTCAAGTATTGCATATCCACTTTCTAGATTGTTAGACGCAATTGAAACAGAAAGCACCCTTCCAAAGACTATATTGTATTCTTTAAATGCATTAGATAATGATGTTATTGGAACTATGCTTGGAAACTTCCAAGGTAGTGGAGTTCCTGGAAAAATTCAGTTTGGATCCGCTTGGTGGTTTAATGATAATAAAGAAGGTATGATTACTCAAATGAAATCTCTTGCTAATTTAGGACTTCTTAGCCGCTTTGTAGGAATGCTAACTGATTCTAGAAGCTTTTTATCCTATACTAGACATGAATATTTCAGAAGAATATTGTGCAATTTAATTGGTGAATGGGTAGAAAATGGGGAGTTTCCATATGATATAGAATTACTAGGAAGTATGGTTAGAGGTATATGTTATAACAATGCAAAAGAATATTTTAAAATATAAGGAGTGTATTTAGATGAAAAGATTAGAAATGATAAGAAAAATAAGTGAAGCAGGTTTAGTGGCAGTTATAAGGGCCACATCAAAAGAAGAGGGGATTAAAATTGTTGAAGCCGTTAAAAAAGGTGGAATTAGAGCTTTAGAAATTACAATGACTGTGCCTGGGGCAATTGAAATAATAAAAGAATTATCAGAAATATATAAAGATGATGAAGAGATGCTCATTGGAGCGGGAACTGTACTAGATCCAGAAACAGCAAGAGCTTGTATTCTTGCAGGCGCAAAGTACATAGTGAGCCCTAGCTTAAATCCCGAAACAGTAAAATTGTGCAATAGATATAGAGTAGCAGTAATGCCAGGTGTAATGACAGTAAAGGAAGCAATAGAAGCACTTGAATTAGGGGTTGAAATTATTAAGGTTTTCCCAGGAAATGCTTTTGGACCATCAATTATTAGCTCCTTTAAAGGACCTCTTCCACAAGCTAACTTTATGCCAACGGGTGGAGTATCCCTTGATAATGTAAAGGATTGGATAAAAGCTGGTGCGGTAGCTGTTGGAACAGGTGGAGACTTAACTAAGGGTGCAAAAGATGGTAACTATGAATTAGTAACTGAAACCGCGGCCAAATTTGTAGAAGCAGTTAAAAAAGCTAGAGAATAAAGAATTTTAGGAGGAATTAATAATGGGTAAATTTATAACATTTGGAGAAATAATGCTTAGGCTTGCTCCAGTAGGCTATGAAAGATTTTTACAATCTAAGGAATTTGGAATAGTATATGGTGGTGGAGAAGCAAATGTTGCTGTGTCTCTTGCAAACTATGGTAAAGACGCATACTTTGTAACAAAACTTCCTAAACATGAAATTGGTCAGTCAGCAGTTAATGAACTTAGAAGATATGGTGTTGATACTAATATGATAGTTAGAGGTGGAGACAGAGTAGGAATTTATTTCTGCGAAAAGGGATCTTCACAAAGACCATCAAAAGTAATATATGATAGAGCACACTCAGCTATTGCTGAAGCAAAAAGAGAAGACTTTAATTGGAAAGAAATCTTTAGTGATGCAGAATGGTTCCATTTTACTGGAATTACACCTGCACTTTCCGATGAATGTGCAGCAATTACTTTAGATGCAGTTAAAGCAGCTAAAGAAGCTGGAGTAACAGTAAGCGTAGATTTAAACTTCAGAAAAAAATTATGGAGTAGCGAAAAAGCCGGCAAGGTTATGGGCGAAATTGTAAAGTATTGTGATTTAGTTATAGCAAATGAAGAGGATGCAGAAATGGTATTTGGAATTAAGGCGGAAGAAACTGATATAACTGGGGGAGAACTAAGCAATGAAGGTTACAAAAATGTTGCTAGAACACTTGTAGAGAGATTCGGTTTAAAACATGTAGCAATTACCTTAAGGGAAAGTTTTTCAGCTTCTGATAATGGTTGGTCTGCAATGTTCTACGATGGAAGAGAATTCTATAATTCTAAAAAATACAAAATGCATATTGTTGACAGAGTTGGTGGTGGAGATTCCTTTGGTGCTGGTTTAATATACGGATTAACTTCAGGTCTTTCAAACCAAGATTCTCTTGAATATGCAGTTGCAGCTTCTTGCTTGAAGCATTCCGTTGAAGGAGACTTTAATCTTGTTTCCAAGGATGAAGTTATAACCTTAATGAAAGGGGATGCCTCAGGAAGAGTGCAAAGATAAATATGGATGTAGTAACTTTCGGAGAATCTATGGTTTTATTTGGTCCAGATTCATCAGGACCTTTAAGATACGTTCAAAATTTTAATAAATCTATTGCTGGTGCAGAGTCTAATGTGGCTATTGCACTTGCAAGACTTGGCCATCAAGTTGGCTGGTTTTCAAAACTTGGAGATGACGAATTTGGAAGGTATATAAAAACTACAATTAGAGGCGAGGGTGTAGATGTATCCAGAGTACTTGTGGAGTGTGAGAAAAGTACAGGTATCTTATTTAAGGAAAGATTTATGCATTCAAATACAAATGTATATTATTACCGAAAAGATTCAGCAGCTAGTACTTTAAAACCAGCTGAACTAGATGTAGAGTATATTAAAACTGCAAAAATACTTCATATTACTGGGATTACCCCAGCTCTTTCAGAAAATTGTAGAAAAACAATATATAAGGCTATAGAAATTGCAAAAGAAAATAATGTACTAGTTTCCTTTGACCCTAATATTAGACTGAAATTGTGGTCAAAGGAAGAGGCCGTACCAGTGCTACTTGAAATTGCAAAACTGGCAGACATAATTTTCCCTGGTATAGATGAAGGGCAAATGCTACTTGGATTAACAAAACCAGAAGATATTGCACAAAGGTTTATGGATATGGGATGTAGTGTAGTAGCTGTTAAGCTTGGAAAAGAAGGTTGTTTTGTAGCTGATAAAGTGAACAAAATATATATAGATGCATACCCCTTAGAAAATCCTCAAGATACAGTGGGCGCAGGAGACGGATTTGCTGCAGGTTTTCTTTCAGGAATGTTAAGAAAATTAGATTTTAAAGAGTGTGGAGAGTATGCCAACGGCGTTGGAGCAATGGCAGTACTTGTAAAGGGAGATATGGAAGGTTATCCGACTTTTGAACAATTGATGGCCTTTATTGGGAAAAAGAAAACAATTGATAGATAAGGGAGAATAATAATGAAATTAAATAAAGAAACTTATAAAGAATATAAACAGTATCCTGAAAAGGTGCTTCAATTTGGAGAAGGTAACTTCTTAAGAGCCTTCGTGGATTGGCAAATTGATAAGATGAATAAAGAAGCAGATTTTAATGGTAGTGTAGTGGTAGTTCAACCTATAGAATTTGGGTTAGTAGATAAATTAAATGAACAAGATGGGTTATATACCCTTTACTTACAAGGAATGAATGAAGGGAAAGCAATAGAGGAGCATTCTGTAATAAACAGCATAAGCAGAGGCATAAACCCTTATTCTCATCATGAAGAATATCTAAAGCTAGCTGAAAACCCAGAATTAAGATTTGTTTTCTCAAATACTACTGAAGCAGGAATTGCCTTTGATGAAACTGATAAGCTAGAAGATAAACCCCAGAAAAGTTTCCCTGGAAAATTCACTGCACTTTTATATAAAAGATTTAAATTCTTTAGTGGACAAAAGGAAAAGGGATTAATAATAATACCCTGTGAACTTATAGATAAAAATGGTGATAAGCTTAAAACAGTAATTCTTCAGTTTGCAAAACTATGGAATCTAGAAGCGGGCTTTACAACATGGATAAATGAAGCTAATACCTTTTGTTCAACACTTGTGGACAGAATTGTTCCAGGTTATCCAAGGGATACAATTAAGGAAATAACAGAAGAATTAGGATATGAAGATAACTTAGTTAATGTTGGAGAACATTTTCACCTTTTTATTATTGAAGGTCCAAAATGGATTGAAAATGAATTTCCAGTAAGTAAAGCAGGTCTTAATATTAAATTTGTTGATGCCATGGCACCGTATAGAACTAGAAAGGTAAGAATCCTTAATGGGTCCCATACATCTTTAGTGCCAGTAGCCTATCTTTATGGTTTAAATACTGTTGCTGAGTCTGTTGATCATCCTTTAATAGGGAAATTTATTAAAGATACAATTTATGAAGAAATAATACCTACGTTAGATCTTCCAGCTGAAGAACTAAAATATTATGCAAAAGTTGTGCTGGAAAGATTTATGAACCCATTTGTAAAACATTATTTAATGAGTATATCTTTAAATTCAATGTCTAAATATGAAACTAGAGATTTACCTTCATTATTAGAATATGTAAAAATAAAGGGTCAACTACCTAAAAGATTAGTATTCTCTTTAGCAGCACTTATAGAATTCTATAAAGGTAAAAGAGGAGAAGAAACCATTAAATTATCTGACGATGAGGATATCTTAGATCTTTACAAAACTGCATGGGGAAATTGTGATGGAACTGAGGCAGCATTAAAAAGTCTAGTAACTACAGTACTTGCATACAAAAAAGTTTGGAAAATGGATTTAAATGAAGTTCAGGGTTTAACTGAGGCAGTAACACATTACTTGATAAATATTGAAAAACTTGGAATGGTTGACGCTCTTAAAGCAGTTCTTTAAGGAAAGTGAGGAAAAACTCATGAAAAATCTAATACAGATTAATGAAAATGATAACATAGTAGTGGCGTTAACAGATTTATCAAAGGGTGAAGTTATTTCTATAGGTAATAAGGATATAACACTAAAAGAAGAGGTTAAAAGGGGACATAAAATAGCTATTGAGCACATTGCTGTAAATGAAAATATAATAAAATATGGATTTCCTATAGGACATTCTATTGTAGAGGTTTCAGAAGGGCAATGGGTTCATACTCATAATATAAAAACAAATCTAGATGGAATAAAGGAATATACCTTTAATCAAAAACTTATTGAAAATAGTTTCACAAATAGAAATTTAACCTTTAAGGGATATAAAAGAATTGACGGAAATGTAGGTATTAGAAATGAGCTTTGGATAGTTCCTACTGTAGGTTGTGTAAATGGTATAGCAGATAGGATTATTACTAGGTTTAAAGAGATAGTAGGAAATGTTACTTTAGATAACATTGAGGTACTAAAGCATAATTTTGGTTGCTCACAGCTTGGAGAAGATCACATAAGTACAAGAACAATATTAGGAAATGCAGTTAAACATCCAAATAACGGCGGAGTTTTAGTATTAGGACTTGGATGTGAAAATAATACTATGTCTGATTTCAAGAAATCCTTAGGTGAGTTTAATGAAAAAAGGGTAAAGTTTTTAATATCTCAAGAGGTTTCAGACGAAATAGAAGAAGGTGCTAAACTCCTTGTAGAACTTTATGGAACTATGAAAGATGATAAACGAGAAATTTGCAGTTTATCTGAACTTAAAATTGGCTTAAAATGTGGAGGTTCTGATGGGTTTTCAGGTATAACTGCAAACCCTCTTGTAGGAAGATTTTCAGATTTCCTTGTAGCTCAAGGTGGAACTACAATATTAACAGAAGTGCCTGAAATGTTTGGTGCAGAAACTCTTTTAATGGCTAGATCTGAAAATGAAGAGGTATATAACAAAACAGTTCATTTAATTAATGATTTCAAAGAATATTTTATGCACTATGATCAGCCCGTGTATGAGAACCCTTCCCCAGGAAACAAGGCAGGTGGAATAACTACCCTTGAAGATAAATCATTAGGTTGCACACAGAAAGCCGGTACTGCGACTGTGGTTGATGTCCTTAAATATGGTGAGGTCCTAAAAATTAAAGGATTAAATCTGTTAAGTGCTCCTGGTAATGATTTAGTTGCAGCCTCTGCCCTAGCAGCCTCAGGCTGCCAACTGGTTCTTTTTACAACTGGAAGGGGAACTCCCTTTGGAAGTTTTGTACCTACAATGAAGATTTCAACAAACACTGAAATATATAAATTAAAGCCCCACTGGATTGATTTTAATGCTGGAAGCCTAGTTGAGGATAAGTCCTTAGAAGCTTTAGTTGAGGAATTTATAGAATATATTATCAAAGTAGCTAGCGGGGAATTAGTTAATAATGAAAAGAACAACTTCAGAGAGTTAGCCATTTTTAAGAGTGGTGTAACACTTTAATTACACCTAGTGTGTAAAAAAATTAGTTATTTAGAACCCCTACTCAGGGTTATAGATATATATATAATATCCCAAATCCCAATTTACCGTTATAACTGTCATACATAATTATGGCAGTTATAACGGAATAAATTTTTTGATGATAATATGAGAAAAATAAATATTGGAGGAATAGTAAATGATAATTGATAAATTAAGTAATGCAAAACAATATTATGGTGTTGGTGAAAGAATAGAAAAAGCTTTGAAATATCTTGAAAATACAGATTTAACAAAGTTGGAAACTGGTAAACATGAGATAGAGGGAAAAAATATTTTTGTAATTGTATCCGAATATGAAACAAAAAACGTAGAACAAGGTAAATGGGAAGCACATAGAAAATATATAGATATACAATTTGTAATTTGTGGAAAAGAGAAGATTGGTTATGCTCCTATTAATGAAATGAAAATGAAAATTGATTATAATGAAGAAAAGGATGTATTATTTCTGGAAGGTGAAGGGGATTATTTAACAGTAACCGAAGGTACCTTTGCACTATTTGCACCTAAAGATGTACATATGCCAGGAATTATAGCTGAAAAACAACAATTTGTTAAGAAAATAGTTATTAAGATTTTAACAGCTTAAATGATAATTTGTAAATGAAATTTTATTATTTATTTCTTGTATTACTCATTCTAAGCCCTTTACAATATCATAGAAAAAGTATACTATAAGGATGAATTTAGTTATATTTGGTTTAATTAATCCTTTTTAAGAGCAATCTAGCGTAAGGTGGAAATGGGATACTTAGGCTGCCATAAAAGTGGCAGTCGAAAGTTTCTTTGATTTGGTAGGGGGAATAAATAGTGAGGTATGTTCCAATTAATTACTTAGAAGAAGGAATGATTTTAGGTAAAACTTTATATGGGGAAAATGGAGAAATTCTTTTAAGAGAGGATTCCATTATTCAGTTGACCTATTTAAAAAAAATGATATTGTTAGGATACTCTGGAATATATATTAAAGATGAACTCTCAGAAGATATTGTGGTTGACGATGTTATAAATGAAGAATTAAAAATGAAAACTATTAAATCGATAAAGGATTTAATGAATACTGGTAGTAAAAATAGAAAGATAGCCTCATCACTAGATAATATTGAAAACTTAATCTCAAGTATTATTGAGGAAATATCTTGTAAGGATGATTTAATAGTTAATATGTTGGATTTAAAAGTTGCTAATAACTATGTGTTTTATCATTCTGTAAATGTTTCGGTTTTATCTTTAGTTCTAGGCGTAGCAATGAAATTAAACAAAGATGATTTATACTTATTGGGAGTGTCAGCATTATTACACGATATTGGTAAAAAATTTATTCCTAATGAGATTCTAGAAAAAACTACTGCTTTGGATAAAAGAGAGATAGATATAGTAAAAAAACATTCTGAAGATGGATATAGATATATAAAAGAAAGATTTATTGTTCATACTAAAGTTTATATGGGAGTATTTCAGCATCATGAAAGACATAATGGAGACGGATATCCATTAAACATAAAAGGAGAAAACATATCATTATTTGCTCGCATTATTGCTATTTCAGACGTGTATGATACACTTACATCCAATAGACCAAATAGTAAAGGGGTGTTGCCCTCAGAGGCCATGGAGTACATCATGGCAAATGGTGGAAGTATGTTTCACCCTGAGGTTGTAAAAATATTTGCAACTAAAATAGCACCGTACCCTGTAGGAACATGTGTGAAGTTAAGTAATGGAAGTATAGCTGTAATTGTGGAAAATTATTCTGTTTGTTGCCTAAGGCCTTTAATAAAAGTTATTGAGACTAATGGTAAATCCGTTACACCATATAACATGGAACTTAAAGATTCCAACCTTAATGTTACTATCATTGGAATAGCTGATGAAATAAAGTAAGGAAGCTGTGAAAGGGTGATTAAATTATGGCTATAGATATAGTTAAAGATTACTTAAAAAGATGGGGTAGAGATGTTGATATCATAGAACTTGAAACCTCTAGTGCTACAGTAGAATTAGCAGCAAAAGCTTTAGGCGTTGATGCTGCAAGAATCGCAAAGACTATTTCATTTAAAGCTAATAACGGTGCAATATTAATAGTTGCAGCGGGAGATGCAAAAACTGATAATAGTAAGTTTAAGGTTGAATTCGGTATTAAAGCTAAGATGCTAACTCCTGATGAGGCGCTTCAATACATTGGTCATTCAGTGGGTGGAGTATGCCCCTTTGGAGTAAAAGAAAATGTAGCAGTATTTCTTGATATTTCACTTAGGAGATTTAACACTATTTTTCCTGCCTGCGGAAGTAGCAATTCTGCTATTGAGCTTACCTGTGAAGAAATTGATGAATATTCCTTGAATAAAAAATGGGTAGATGTTTGTAAAGGTTGGTGTGTATAAAATTTTTTCCTAAGGCAATACTAATTTCTAGGACTTAGTAAAGCATATAGGAGGAAAGTTGTATGAATAAAAACAAAAATATGAACAAAGGTCAGCATGAAAAGTCTATGGAAAAAGCAAAAGAGATGATAGACAGAGGTTGTGGACTTAGTAATATCATGGAAGAAACTCATCTCACAGAAGAAAATGTATTAAAAGCTAAAGAAAAATGGATTGATAGGTCTTAGGATGCTTTATAGAATTAAATGTATTTGTATCATTCGCTAATTAATAAACTAGAGAGTAGTTCTCTGGTTTTTTTAATTGACATTATAATTAAATTTTTACGTTAACGTTAACGTATTTTAACGTATATGTATTGTAATATATAAAAGATAATGGTATAGTGTAATTACGTCGTTAACGTTAACGTAAAATTGTTTGATATTGAGGAGAGAAATATGGTAGGAATAAAGGATATAGCAAGAGAATGTAAAGTTTCTGCAACTACAGTATCTAGGGCATTAAATAATAGCAAAGAAATCTCTGAAAAAACAAGAGAGTATATATTAGAAACTTGCGAGTTAAGAGGTTATGTTCCAAATTCTTCTGCTAGAAACCTTATATTAAACAAAACAAACATGATTGGACTTTTAATCCCGGATATAACGAATCAGTATTATGCCTATGTGAGCAAAGGAGTTAGTTCGTATTTAGAAAAGATAGGTTATGGGCTTGTACTTTGTAATAGTGATAGAAATAAAGAAAATGAGAATAGATATATCAATTTCTTAGCACAGAGAAGAGTTGATGGAATAATTCTTATTCCTGTAAAGCCAAAAGTAGAGGATTATAAGAAAATCATTGAAAGTATTCCCTTGGTAATGGCTGATAATTATGTTAATGATTTAGAAATAAGTTATGTAGGTAATGATAATTACGCAGGTGCTAGAAAAATAGTCTCCCATATGCTTAAACAAGGATATAGAAAAATTGGAGTAATATTAGGGGATAAAAGCTCCTCTGCAAGTAATGAAAGATTAATGGCGTATAAAGATGTGTTAATAGAGAATAATATAGAAATTAAAGAAGAAATTTTATTAAACAGTAATGCAACCTTTGAAGATGGGTTTAAACTAACCGAAAAACTTATAAATGAAAAGGTTGAAGCCATTTTTACTATAAACGATTCTGTTGCAATGGGAGTTATGAAGTATTGTCACATGAATAATATTCAAATACCAAAAGATATTGGGATAGCAGGTTATGATGATATTGAGCAGGCTGCGATGTTGCCAGTTCCCTTAACCACGGTTCATCAAAGAAAATTTGAATTAGGGAAAACTGTAGCAAAAATATTAATAGAGGAAATAAATAATAATCAGAGTGCAAAACAAAAAATTATATTGCAACCTGAGCTTATTATAAGAAAATCATGCAATGAGTAAACCTGAAATAATAAATATAAAAAAGGAGCTAATAAAATGAGTACAAATGTAAATGAATTTTCAATGGATTTTTTTTCACTAAAGGGTAAAATAGCTATAGTAACTGGAGGTAATACAGGATTAGGGCAAGGATATGCAGTTGCTTTGGCTAAGGCCGGTGCAGATATTTTTATTCCTACTTATGATACTAACTGGGATGAAACTAGAAAACTTGTAGAAGCTGAAGGAAGAAAGGTTGCTTTTTTTCAAGCTGATTTATCAAAAAGAGAACAGATAACTGCAACTGTAGAGGCTTGTGTAAAAGAATTTGGTACAGTAGATATTCTAGTAAATAATGCCGGTACTATCAGAAGAGCTCCACTTCTTGAGTTCAAGGATGAGGATTGGAAAGCAGTTTTAGACATAAACTTAAATGCAGTTTATTATTTAAGTCAAGATGTTGCCAAGATTATGGTTAAGCAAGGTAGCGGAAAAATTATAAACATCGCTTCTATGCTTGCATTTCAAGGTGGAAAATTTGTTCCCGCTTATACAGCAAGTAAACATGGCGTAGCTGGAATAACTAAAGCATTTGCAAATGAGTTAGGTGATAAAAACATCCAAATAAATGCTATAGCACCTGGGTATATATCAACAGACAATACAGCTCCAATTAGAGCCGATGAAGGAAGAAGTGCAGATATACTAGCTAGAATACCAGCAGGAAGATGGGGAACTCCATTTGATGTAATGGGAACAGTTGTATTTTTATCTAGTAAAGCTTCAGATTATGTTAATGGTCATATTTTAGCTGTAGATGGCGGATGGTTAGTAAGATAAATTTAATATAAGGAGGAATTGTAATGGAAACAAGATATTCAAGTCATTATGAAGATGCAAAAAAATATGATACTACAGATTTAAGAAGACATTTTTTAATTGAGAATCTTTTTGTATCAGGAGAATTAAAGATGGTCTATAGCCATATAGATAGAATTATTGTAGCTGGTGTAGTACCAACAGATAAGGCTCTTCGTTTAGAGGGAAGTAAAGCATTAGGCTGTACATTCTTTCTTGAAAGAAGAGAACTTGGAGTTATAAATATTGGTGGAGCAGGGATAGTAACTTTAGATGGTGTAAAATATGAATTAGGAGCTAGAGACGGACTTTATGTTGGATTAGGAATTAAAGAGGTTAGTTTTGAAAGCTTAGATGCAAATAAGCCTGCTAAATTTTACTTGAATAGCGCCACAGCACATATGAATTATCCAACAGTAAAAATAAGTTTAGAAAATGCTAAAAAAGTTAATGCTGGTAGCGATGACGAATGTAATAAGAGAGTAATAAATCAATATGTACATCCAGCGGTTTGTAAGAGTTGTCAATTAGTTATGGGAATGACAATACTTGAGCCTGGTAGTGTATGGAATACAATGCCTTGTCATACTCATGATAGAAGAATGGAAGTATATTTATACTTCGATATGACTGAAGATAATGTAGTGTTTCATCTTATGGGAACCCCTAATGAAACAAGACATATAGTTATGAAAAATGAACAAGCGGTTATTTCACCAAGTTGGTCCATCCATTCTGGTGTAGGAACAAAGAACTATACCTTCATATGGGGCATGGTTGGAGAAAATCAGGAGTTTACAGATATGGATGCAGTAGCAACTAAAGATTTAAAATAATTAGATAATAATTTAAAATGTAATAGCTATTAAAGCAATGTAGACCAACTTTTAATAAAAAACGCAGATTTTCAAAAGAATCTGCGTTTTCTCATTGATAAGAGTTTTCAAAGTGAAATTATAAAAGTTTTAATGTTTAAGATTTGCCCTCGAATTTTTTACCGCACTTTTTACAAGTAATTGTTATATGTCCTTTTTTTCTTGGAACTCTAAGCTTTTGAGAACAGGTAGGACAAGTCAATATTTTATAAGTTTTATTTTGCTGAAATTTATTTTTGTATAAGTTTAATTTCTGTTTTAATTTAATAAGGAAATTTTCGAAGGTAAGTAACTCTCTATACCTTTTACTTTTATTTTTTGAAAAACTTCTTAAGGTTGCAACAATCATTAGTAGTAAACCTAATGTTATGGTATATCTTGTAAGGGTAAGTACTAGTCCTAAAATAACTAGATATTTAGAAAGAAAGTCCCAGCCATAAGAACTTTTAAAAAAAGAATTAAATTTATTCAACTTTTATCCCTCCATGGTATTGAAATGTAGAGTTTTATTAATTATAAGGGTATCACATATGTTAAAGGCCTGCAAGATTTTAAGTTATATAATTATAATTTTTATTAATACAGTATTAAATTAAAAATATAACAGTTTAATTATTTATTGGAAGTAATAGAAATATGCTTGTATTGACTAAATTGAACATTTGTGATATTTTATTATAAAGTATAACAGAATGTATGAATAAAGTAGTACAGAATTGTGTTTGCATAAAAGGAGTTGTTTGTTTTTGGAAAAATCAATGCTTAAACCTGGAGAAATATGCAATGAAGTTATAGAAATCTATACGAAGAAGGCGGAATATCCCTTCATAAAATCGATAATATTGGGGATAATGGCGGGAATGTTTATCGCTATAGGCGGCTTTGCTGCTTCATTAGCATCACATAGTATCCATAATGTTGGAGTGGCTAAATTTGTTGCTGGAGCTATTTTCCCAGTGGGATTGATCTTAATAGTAATTTGTGGAGCAGATTTATTTACAGGAAGCTGTTTGATGGTTGTTCCTTGTGCAGAAAAGAAGGTGTCTATTAAAAGGATGCTTTTGAATTGGAGTATAATTTATTTATCAAATTTTATTGGAGCATTTATTTTTGCTCTATTAATTCATGAGACTAAGGTTCTAGACTCTAATAATTATATGTTTGGAGGCTATGTTTTAAAGACTGCTATTAATAAAACTAGCTTAACTTTTGGACAATCCCTCTCTAGCGGAATATTGTGCAATATATTGGTGAGTCTTGCAGTTTGGATATCCTTTGCCGCTAAGGATATTGCTTCAAAAGCAATAGCAATCTGGTTCCCAATTATGGCCTTTATTGTAGGCGGATTTGAACATTGTGTTGCAAACATGTATTATTTAACAATTGCATTGCTAAATAAAGATAATGAGAATTATATTAAGGCATATAACCTTACATCAGCTAAATTAGCTCATTTAAATTTCAAGGGTATAATAGAAAATATAATTCCTGTTACTTTAGGTAATATAATTGGTGGCGGAATTATTGTAGGGCTGGGTTTGTGGGGGGCCTATAAATATACCGATAAGAAAGTTTAGGGGTTTAGTAAGAATAAATAACATAAAAGTGAATATAATGATATAATATACTAATTGTCATTAATGACTAAATAAAAACGTAAAGTGAGAAGATTAAATGAGAAATGTAAAGCTAGAAAGAACAATTATAAAAATTGATACTGATATTGCAGCTATGAATATTGCGAAAAGGTATTTGACTAATCTAGAGGAGATAAATGAAGTAAGAGACTCTCTAAATAATAAAAGACAAGTATTGGCAAATGAGTTGTATGTTGATGATAAAAAGTCTTATTTAGAGTGTTGTGAAAGTATAAGGGAACTTTTAGATAAAGAATTAGGCCAAGAGGAACAATTAGAATTATTAGAATTGGTAAAAGATAAATTTGGAAGACAGGCTCCTAACGCAAGCAAAAAAAGTAGTGGACTAAATGCTTGGCTTAAAGAAATGGGTATTGAATATGAATGGATTACTGATGAAGAAACAGATTGGGATAAATTAGTTATAACTGGATTTGGACAATATAAATAGGGCCATAAGTATCAGTTTCTAGACAAAACAGGACAGACCTCCTTTTGGGGAGGATTGTCCTGTTTTGTTTATCTTAAAGATAAACTTGGCAGAGACTCAACGGCACCGATTTCTTTTGAGGAAGTCCATCCCGACCCGCTAGCTTAGCTGATCTAGTATTAATTAGGGAGATGGCATTTACCAATGGGTGTGAGATGTGGTGACACCCTTCTCTCATAAGCAAGGCTCTGTGGGGTGAAGGATGTCACCGGAAGTGTCGAACAAGTTGTCTTAGTAGGATATCTTGCCTAGTGTATCTGTACAAGCATACTTGATGAAAAGAAAGGCATTTGGAGATACAGATGTATAATATCCTGTAATGAGGGTAATATAGAATTAATAACTTATTAAATTAGATATAATACTCTTTGTCGCTGAGAAACAACGGTGATTATGAGTAACAAATTAGTTGAAAAAAATGTCGAAAAAAGTAGTTGACATACTGAAACTAAGGTGTTAATATAATGAAGCTGTCAAAGGGCAGCAAACAAAACAAGTAACTTGGTCTTTGAAAATTAAACAGAGGAAAATAAATATAAACCAGCAATTCTAGCTGAAATTTTAAATTTCAGTTAAATAAGTAAATGTCACAATTTACTTATGAGTT
>JACMJL010000307.1 GCA_014380625.1 Clostridiaceae bacterium | reverse complement strand
GGATGTGAGATTAATATAGAGCTTATAATTAGTATTCTTTCTAATATACCTATAGTATAACCACCACGTCTAATCTCTGTCTTTTGAGATTGTATTGGCATATCCATTCCACAAGGTTCCTCGTTATTTTTTATATGTTTTTCGTCTATATGCTCTATAACCGTCTTAATAAAAATTCCCGCAAATGCTGTAGTAGTAAAAAATATAATTAGAATAACAAGTAATTTTTCATTTAAAATGAAATTATTAGGGCTGTAAAAAAATCGCCTGATTACCTTTGAACTTAATGATATTTGCTCTAAATATATAGCTGGAATTAATAGAAACGAAAGCAAATGCAATATTTGGTCTAATATAAAAAAGTAGATATTTTTAGAGAGTCTAGGATGTCTGAAAGTAAAGACTACCTTCAGTTGATCTATAATATAGTGCATTAACATAAAGTAACCGATAACATATAAACTATTAATGCAATTGATTTCAATGTTTAAGTTTGAAAAATATTTATTAGGTGCAATAATGCCACTTAATAAATTATTTAGATATATAAAAGACAATAAAGTAAAGCCTTGAATTAAAGAATGAATTATATTTCCTTTAACTGTATGCCTTATAATATATGCTACTTTTAAAGGGAAATAAAATGCTTGTTCAATAGCTGTTTTTAAATCTGTATTGGAATTATTTAATTTAGGTTTATTTTCTGAAGTATGTAGTGGATCTTTCTTTTGAATTGCCTTTGTAGCTGAAATAATATTCATTTTTGAGGTTAATTTTATTGGAATTAGATCACTTGTTTTATTAATTAATTTATTAGGAAAACGCATACTAGTAATAAAATTACCTTGTAAAATAAAATCACCAAAAATATGTGCTAATATTACTAATAAGATTAATCTAAATTCCATCTTGTTCCTCCATAAAACAATGCACATACGACTCCAATAAGTTGTAGATTAATTCTTTATTGGACTCTATAAGCCAGAAGTTAGAAGTTCTCAGCCTATCTGAAACCATTCCTTTACTTAGTGTAGGGACTTCATTCAAAATAGCACTGTATGTACCTAACCGAACATATAAATCTATAGTTTGTTGTTGTTTCTCTGTTATTCTATGCATGCTGGTCTCATTATTTTGTATAATGTTATTAATTATATGATCCAGATCCAAAGACGTATTTCTTTTAAACTTACTACTAATCCCTTGTAAATATACTTTGCAATCCTTGGTGGATATAATCTTGCTATATGAATTCTTGTTAGCTTTAGCAATACTCAAACTTTCTCTAGCAAAAATAAAAACTTGTCCATCCATTTCCCTGGTATCAACAGCCTCCCTAGTGCTCATTGTCCCTATTCCAATACCACAATAGCAGTTTATATTGAAAGATTTTAAATATTGTCGTATTTTAAGATATATATTATAAGATTCTCGGATATCTTTTATAACAATTTGCCATTCATCACCTAATGTAAGGGTAATTGGCGCAACTAAAAACGAAGCATATTCATATGATAGATTTGCCAAATAACTCTTAAATTGATTCTGAAAAACATCCCTATTGGCAATTTTTCTTGAATTGACAATATCAATATTAATAACACTATAAATATTCACTATAAATATAACCTTACCTTTACTTTAGTTAATTTAAATTTCTTTAAACCCAGTATACCATTTACAACTATTCCCATCAAGTACTAAGCTAAAGCTTTTTTCTTCTAAGGATTTCCTCAGTTCGACTAATAATCATTATTT
>JACMJL010000306.1 GCA_014380625.1 Clostridiaceae bacterium | reverse complement strand
TTCGTTACACCATTTTCAGATCAGATCAACAAAAACTAGTAATCCAAGTATAAGTCTTAAATATATTAGGAATAAAGAATAAATTTTTTTTGATGTGATAATATTAGAAAAAACATAAGAAATAGGCTGTCTCAGACAGCCTATTTTTACTTATACCTTTATATTATTTTGTTTCCTAGCAACCATTGAAAACTTTATAAATATGAAAAATGGTAAAATAACATAATTAATTAAACATATTTGAAGATATATTTTAGGATAGGTCTTTAAGGAAACAATACTGGTTGCTAATATTATGACCATGAAATGTTTATAAGAAAATCTATCCATTAATAATACCTCACTATTCTCATTTGGTAAACTTTACATTGTTATTATCTTCATTTTCATGAATACTATACTTGGAAATTGTAGAAAATAAACTAGGTGATGAAAATGGGTGAAACTTATATTAATCAAATAAAAAATAAATTAACAAATAACTATGATGTCCGGTACAGATAAATAAATACTAGTAAGGGTTGTATTCACGTAGTTTATTGTAAAACCATGTGTGATAGAGCTTTTATTAGCTTGAACATGCCCTTAATGAGATTATATCCGGTAGTGCGGTAGTTGTCTTAGGAAACACTAATCAGGCCTTTTACTGTGAAGCAAAGGGGTTTAATTCAAGGGCTGCAGAAATACCTCCCACTGAATCAGTTATAAAAGGACCCAGAGAAGATTTTACTGAAAATTTAGATGATTCTATTGCTCATATAAGAAGGAGAATTAAAAATATTGATTTGAAAGTAGAATATATTAACTCCAGGCCTTTATATTGCAATTTTTATATGGAATATTATTATTATTATATTTTCTTCTGTTTTAGGACTTCCGGGCTTTTTTACTGATTTTGTAATTTTCTGTGCCCATGTGTCTGGATTAACTAGTTGTGAATATCCTTACATGTATACTTTAGGAACGTTAAAGACCTTTAAATACAAGGATTTATTTATAAGGGGTAATATAGAAGAGTTTAACCAAAACATTTTTAAAAATTAATAGAAGCAATAAAGAAGAGATTACTTCTATTAATTTTAATCTTATTTACATCCTTATCAACAACCAGTTGTTTTAATTATGGGGATATTAATAGAACGGTGTTTGTCACTACTATGTTAGTTGATATTGGTAAAGAGAATAAAAATATATTTGTATCCAAGGCAGAATCCCTTTTTGATGCAGCTAGAAATCTTAGTTTGAATTCTAGTTTCAGTTTTAACTATACTCAATGCAGAGCTGTTATTTTTACCACAAAAGCTGCTATTTTTGAACTCGGAGACTTTTTATCGGAGCTTGCACAAAATAGAGTACTCTCATCAAAGGGAACAGTGCTGAGAATAGATGAATTTTTTAACAATAGACTTTTGGGTAGTAAAGTTAATCTTGTAGACATAATTGATTTAAAAAAAGACTAATTGCAACCTAAGTTAAGTATAGAAGGTTTAGCAGTAATTAAGGATGGTAAACTAGTTGATAAGCTTAGTTCTGAAGAAACTAAGGCTTACAATTTCCTAAACAATAAATTCAAGCGTGGAGTTGTTAATACAACAAATCCAGAGCATCCTAATAAGATAACCTCACTTGAAATATTAATAAGCAAAACTAAAACACAGTTAGAATTTGATGGAAATGTAATTCATTTAAAAAAGAAGATTAATTCAAGAGTAAGTTTTGCTTTTGCTGAAAAAATTTCTCATATTACTAGTCAGAACATAAGAAATTCCATTGAGGTCTCTGGAGAAGAAAACATAAAAAAAATATGTAAAAACTTATTTAATGATTATAATAAGAAGAATATAGATATATTTAATCTGCAAAGAGAATTCGAGATTAAATATCCCAAAAGGAAAATAGATAACTGTCTTCAGATATCAGAATTAGAATTGGAGTCTAAGGTGGTTATAAGGGGGGAGCACTAATAAAAAGAACATTAAATAAAAAAGGAAAGGCTTAAGTAGAAATCAATCCCTCACCTTAAAGGTGGGGGATTGTAGTTTTATGTTACCTTATATTTGTTATAACTAATAATGAAATAGTAATTATTATGTTATACTATAAAGTAGGGGTTTTGAATATTAGAAAAAAGAAATACAAAATGGAGAAAATTGTTATCCATACAATTAACCATTTTGAGTTATTTTTAGGGGGAGCAAAATGTTTAGTCCAATAAAGAACACAAAAGTTTATGAACAGGTAATAGATCAAATAAAAGATATGATTAATAAAGGTAGTCTTAAAAAAGGAGACAAACTTCCTTCAGAAAGAGATTTAGTAGAGCAATTACAGGTAAGCAGAGCTTCTATTAGAGAAGCACTCCGAGCATTAGAGGTAATTGGTTTGATAGAGTGCAAACAAGGAGAAGGTAATTATATAAAATCAAGTTTTGAAGATAATTTATTTGAACCTTTATCTATTATGTTTATGTTAGAGGGAAGCAATCCTGACGAGATATGGGAACTTAGAAAAATTATTGAGGTAGAGGCTTCAGGTCTTGCTGCCAAGAGAATAACTGATGAACAACTAATAGAGTTAAAGGAGATTATACATAATCTTAAAAATTGTGAAGATGAAGATATTAATGCTGAAATTGACAAAGAGTTTCATTATAAGATTGCAGAATTTTCAGGCAATGTTTTAATATTTAACATTCTTAAAACGGTTTCAACCCTTGTAGATCATTTTATTAAGGATGCAAGAAAATTAATATTAGTTCAACAAGAAAATAAAGAAATACTTTTTTCTCAACATGAAGATATATATTTATCTATGGAAAAACATAGTTCTGGAGCTGCTAGAAACGCAATGCGGGTACATTTAGATTTCGCAAATAAGTATAAGAGCAAAGTAGAATGATCTTTAAAATATAATTTTATACGGAGTCAAAGGGACTGTCTCAAAATATAATTTAATTATTTTGAGATAGTCCCTTTGACTTTTATATAAAGTATAAATAAAATTGTTAAGTAATTAACTATTATAGATATATTTAAAATAGTGTGATAATATGAATACAATGAAGTGGTCAGACCATACTACCATCAGTTAAGTTTTAAACTTTCTATATAAAGATTGGAGGAAACATATGGATATTTTAGTTTGTATCAAACAAGTTCCAGGAACTTCAAAGGTTGAAGTAGATCCAGTTACAGGTGTTTTAAAAAGAGATGGAGTAGATTCAAAAATGAATCCTTATGATTTGTATGCACTAGAAACAGCACTAAAAATTAAAGAACAGCAAGGTGGATTAGTTAAGGTTATAAGTATGGGACCACCTCAAGCGAAAGATGTAATTAAAGAAGCCTATATGATGGGAGCAGATGAAGGTGCCTTAGTTACTGATAGAAAGTTTGCAGGAGCAGATGTTCTTGCTACAGCCTATACAATTTCTCAGGGTGTAAAAAAGATTGGTAACTATGATCTTATATTATGTGGGAAACAGACTACAGATGGTGACACGGCTCAAGTAGGTCCAGAAATGGCTGAGTATTTAAGTATTCCCCACATTGCAAACGTTTTAAAAATTATAGAAATAAAAGAAAAGTCAGTTATAGTAGAAATGGACATGCCAAATACTATTGAGGTAGCAGAAATTCAATTCCCATGCCTTTTAACAGTAGAAAAGGGTATATTTCAGCCAAGGCTTCCATCTTATAGGAAAAAATTATCTACAAAAGACAGAGAAATAAAGATAATAACCTTGCAGGATTTTGAAGATAAAGATGAAAAGAAATATGGGCTTAATGGTTCACCAACTCAGGTTGAAAAAATATTTCCACCATCTATAAATAATGATAGAGAAACATGGACAGGCAATGGTGAACAACTTAGTTTTAAAATAGCTACAAAACTTAAACAGTTAAAATTTGTATAAGGAAGGGTGGAATTCTCATGAGTAAACTAATTTGTAACCAAGAGAAAGTAAATGAGTCCAATGTTGAAGAATTAATAAAGGTTTGTCCTTTTGGTGCTATTGAATTTAAAGAGGGGAAAATTGAGATTAATGCAGGCTGTAAGATGTGTAAGCTTTGTGTTAAAAATGGTCCCAGAGGTATAATGGAATTTATTGAAACAGAAGCATTAAAAGTTGATAAGAGTTTATGGAGGGGTATAGGAGTTTATGTGGATCATGTAGAAGGTGATATACATCCTGTAACAATGGAGCTTATCGGAAAAGCTAGAGAACTAGCTGCAGTTGTTAATTTTCCAGTATATTGTGTATTTATTGGTCATAATATAAAGGCTAAGGCCATGGAATTACTACATTATGGAATCGATGAGATCTTTGTATACGATTACGAGGAGTTGAAGGATTTTAGGATAGAACCCTATACAGCTGCATTTGAAGACTTTGTAAATAGGGTTAAGCCATCATCTTTGCTGGTTGGAGCCACCACTGTTGGTAGATCTCTTGCTCCAAGAGTAGCCGCAAGGTTTAGAACGGGACTCACAGCTGACTGTACAATACTTGAAATGAAAGAAAATACAGACCTAGTACAGATAAGACCTGCTTTTGGCGGTAACATTATGGCTCAAATTATAAGTCCTAATACTAGACCCCAGATGGCTACTGTAAGATATAAAGTAATGAATGCTCCACAAAAACTATGTGACTCAAAAGGTAAAATTACGATATGTGAAATAAATAAAGCAAAATTGACTTCAAAGATTGAAGTATTAAAAGTTACAAAAAAAGACGTTGAAGAAAATATTTCAGATGCAGAGATAATCATTGCAGTGGGTAGGGCTTTAAAATCAGAGAAGGATATGGATATGGTTGAAGAATTAGCAGAACTCCTACATGCTCAAATTGCTGGGACAAGACCCTTAATTGAAGCTGGCTTTATTGATGCTAAAAAACAAATTGGTCTTTCTGGTAGAACAGTTAAACCGAAGCTGATAATAACTCTTGGAATTTCTGGTGCAGTTCAGTTTACAGCTGGAATGAATAATTCAGAGCGTATATTTGCAATAAATAAAGATGAAAATGCTTCTATTTTTAATGTAGCTCATTATGGGATAGTAGGAGATATTTATGAAATAGTTCCTCAATTGATTAAAGATATTAAAAACTCAAGAGCTGAGTATTGTGTACGTTAACTTTTAAAAATAATAAATAATTTAATGGTTACACTAAATTAAGAATCTAGGAGGTAATTTTATGAATTATAAAAAACTTGATGTTAAGGATATAGAATTTTTAGTGTCAGTATTAGATATAAATAGAGTGTTTACTGGAGAAGCAATAAATGATGATTTCAGCCATGATGAAATGGGCGGAATAAGTAAAATGCCAGAGGTGTTAGTTGAGGTTCTTTCTACAGAAGAAGTGTCAAAGATTATGAAATATGCCTGTGAAAACCTAATTCCTGTTGTAGCAAGAGGTTCAGGAACAGGACTAGTTGGGGCCTCAGTTCCAGTTTATGGTGGGATTATGATAAATATGTCCAAAATGAACAAAATAATTGAAATTGATGAAGAAAACTTAACCTTAACTCTTGAACCAGGCGTGCTTTTAATGGAAATAAGTAAATACGTTGAGGAGTTTGATTTATTTTATCCACCAGATCCAGGTGAAAAATCTGCTACTATTGCTGGTAACATCAATACAAATGCAGGTGGAATGAGAGCTGTTAAGTATGGAGTTACTAGAGATTATATAAGAGGTCTTGAAATAGTGCTTCCCAATGGAGAAATACTTAATGTTGGAGGAAAGGTAGTTAAGAATTCTTCAGGTTACAGTATAAAAGATTTAATATGTGGATCTGAAGGAACTCTGGGAATAGTAACAAAAGCTATATTAAAACTTATACCATTACCTAAGAAAGCTGTTTCTTTATTAATACCTTTTCCCAATCTTGATATAGCAATTGGTACAGTTCCAAAGATAGTTAAATCAAAATCTTCACCAACTGCTATAGAATTTATGCAAAGAGAAGTTATTCTTGCAGCTGAAGAATTTCTTGGTAAAAAGTTCCCTGATAATTCTTCTGATGCATATCTTTTATTAACTTTTGATGGTAATAGCCTAGAAGACATAGAGAAAGCTTATGAAAAAGTAGCTAATATTTGCCTTGAGGAAGGCGCTCTTGATGTATATATAATTGATACAGACGAAAGAAAAGAAGCTGTTTGGTCTGCAAGAGGAGCTTTTCTTGAAGCTGTTAAAGCCTCAACAACCGACATGGATGAATGTGATGTTGTTGTTCCAAGAAATAAAGTTGCTGAATTTATTAAGTATACTAATGAACTTCAAACACTGTTTAATGTAAGGATAAGAAGCTTTGGGCATGCAGGTGATGGTAACTTACATGTGTATGTATTAAAGGATGAGCTTACAGATGCAGCATGGGAAAAGAAGCTTGAAGAGGTATTTGAAGCAATGTATAAAAAGTCAAGGGAATTAAAAGGT
>JACMJL010000305.1 GCA_014380625.1 Clostridiaceae bacterium | reverse complement strand
TGCTGAGTAGTACCTATCAGGTATCTGCTTTTTATATATGTATTCAAATAAAAGTATAGTCATAATGTTGGTTAAACAAGAATGTTTCCAAAGTAATTCCACATACTCGTAACCTTCAACCTTAAAAATTTCAGAGGTAATTATTATTGATTTTAAATTTAATAAACCTAAATTAAGAATGGCAGTTTTTACATTTCCAGTTTTAATACCATAGAAGGAAGAATTCACCACTCTTAATATTTTAGCAGCTGTTACTGGATCTGTATTTATTAAATTCACAACATCTTCCATGTCACATTCATCATTTTCGATTAATTTATTAATCTCAGTATAAATTGTTGGTAAAGTGGGCAACTTATTTGAAGAATATATTATGTTTTTGATGTATTCATTGTTTATTTTTTTATTTATTTCAATTAAATCTTTTATAGTAATCATTAATTCATTTTTTTTCCAAGGCTTACCCAAAAATGCTTTTGCTAAGTTTAAATCAACAATCCTATTTATAAGTTTTTCATTAAATACTCCAGATGAAACCACTTTTATAATATCGGGATATAAGGATTTTGCCTTTTTCAAGAGTGTTATTCCATCCATTTTGGGCAAATTAATTTCAGTCACTAAAATATGAATATTGTTTTTAAATAATATTTCAAGTGCTTCTTCTCCACTCTCAGCAAAAAAAACTTTTAATTCAGTAGAAAGAGTTTCACGTTTAATTTCTTTTAGTAATGATTTGTCACTATCTACAAATAATATTGAATATGACATATTATCCTCCAAATTACACCTAGTTTATTTATACTGGTATAAATCCAATTTTCTTCTGCATTTTTCTAAGCATCTTATTAGAAACATAAGTTGCCTTTTCAGCGCCTTTTTTATAAATCTCTTCAAGATATTTTTTATCTGCCAGAATAATTTTAACCTTATCTTGAATTGGTAACAATTCCTCAACTATAGCTTCAGCTACATCCTTTTTAAATTGAGCATAACCTTTGCCCTCATACTTCTTTTCCATATCCTCATAACTTAATCCTGTCAAAACTCTTAATATTGTCATTAAGTTTTTAACCCCTGGTTGTTCATCAGTAAACCTTACTATTCCAACACTATCAGTAACAGCTCTATTTATTTTTTTTCTAATTACCTCAGGTGGATCTAGAATTAGTATGTTTCCATTTGGATTGTCTCCGGATTTAGACATTTTTTTAGTAGGCTCTTGAAGATCCATTACTCTAGCACCACTTTCAGCAATATAAGGCTCTGGCACTGTAAAGGTGGGACTATAGGCATTATTAAATCTTTCTGCAATATCTCGAGTGATCTCTAGATGTTGCTTCTGATCACTTCCTACAGGTACTAAGTCTGCGCCATATAATAAAATGTCTGAAGCCATTAAAACAGGGTAGTCAAACAATCCAGCACCAATGTTGTCTCCATACTTCTTAGATTTCTCTTTAAACTGAGTCATCCTTCCCAGCTCTCCCATATATGTATAACAATTTAATAACCATGCAGCTTCACTATGTGCTGATACATGAGATTGTATGAAGATAGTGTTTTTTTCTGGTTCAATGCCTGCTGCAATGTAAAGCGCCATAACTTCTAAGGTCTTTTGCCTTAAAACTTTTGGTTCCTGTCTAACTGTAATTGCATGAAGGTCCACTATACAAAAATAGCAATCATATTCCTCCTGAAGCTTAACCCAATTTTTTAAAGCACCTAGGTAATTACCTAAAGTAAGTTCTCCTGATGGTTGTATTCCACTGAATATAACCTTTTTCTTTTCGTCCATTTCTTTTACCTCCAATTTAGTGAAAAATAAACGCCCTATGGAAAATTCCATAGGGTGTTAAAATTTTGTTTTTTAACTTATTTACTTCCCTTTAAATGTTCTGATATTTTCTTTACTCTATAATATTCTTTATATTAAGCTTTGTCAATCCATAAACCATGCACATTACAGTATTCTCGAGCAGCTATAATCTCTTCTTCTATCTTAAATAAAGCTTCTGGCTTTTCTCCTGGTTTTAAGAACTTTCTATATACTTTATTTTCTGTCTGTACTTCTATCCATTCAATATAATGCTTATCTAGCATAGGATGCTCTACAGCACCTACCTTAACTAAAACACCACCTTCAACTCTTTCTATTACAGGTATATGTTTTTCCGTTGCTGCATCTACAGTGTTTTCTACTAAAAGCTTCATTGGTTGTCCGCAGCATACTAAAGTGCCTCCAGAAGGGCGCACCACCTCTACAATATTTCCACATAGTTCACACTTGAAAATTTGATTTAATTCTGTCATTTTTATGCCTCCTATTTATAACTTCTTTATATTATTAGTATTCTACAAAGCTTCAAAAAAAACCTTTAATCTTAGATAGCCTATTTTTTTATATCTGGGGAACACTATTTATAGTGCACACTTTTTATAGTGCACACTTTTTATAAAGGACGTGATTTAAATGGGTAAAAAACATAACAAGGTTTATCCCCCTCATTTAAGAAACTTTTTTGAACAAGATCTAACAATAATTAAAGGATACTCTCAAAAGGATTATACAAAACTCCCTGATCCAGTTCGTGATCCTATGGTTTCAAATAATATATCAAGTCAAGAATTTAACTATACTTATAATGAGGAAGAGGATATAGGGTATAATTCTGATTATCTTGATGAAGAGTAGTTAAGAGGTATGGATACATACCTCTTTTATTTCACTTATATAGTCACACTAACCTCATGAACTCCATCTTTTAAGAAAGGACAGGTATTATTCGCTGCTTCTTTTCCATCTATTTTCATACCCTTCTTTTCTCCTCTACTCACCTGGATATTATAGGTAGCGCCATCCTTAATGTACGACATTGTAAAACCAGGCCATTCCGTTGGAATACAAGGTTCAATACTAAAACTTTTTCCATCAATAAGTTTTAATCCAAGTATACTTTCAAGACATACTTTGTACATCCAACCTGAGGCACCTGTATACCAACTCCAACCACCTCTACCTATATGAGGTTCGATGGCATAAACATCCGCTGCCATAACATAGGGTTCTACCTTATAAATTTCGCATTCAAAGTATGACTTAGTGTGATTTATTGGATTTATCATATTAAAAATTCTCCAAGCCTTATTACCTTCACCAAGTTTAACTAATGCAAGTATTACCCAAGTTACAGAATGAGTGTATTGTCCTCCATTTTCTCTTACCCCTGGAACATAACCTTTTATATAGCCAGGTTCTAAGGCGGATTTATTGAAAGGTGGAGTTAAGAGTAAAACCATACCCTTATCTTCCTTAACCAAATATTGCTCTAGAGATTCCATTGCTATCTTAGCACGTTCACTTCCAGCTGCTCCTGAAATTACTGCCCAGGATTGAGAAAGTGAATCAATCTGACATTCATCATTTTCTATAGAACCAAGTGGTGTGCCATCATCGAAATAAGCCCTTCTATACCAATTACCATCCCATGCATTTTTTTCTAAGTTTTCTTTAATAAATATCCTGCTAGTATTATATTTTTCTGCTCTATCTTTTTCCTTTTGATATTTACATATACTTGAAAATTCATCTAAGATATAATATAGGAACCAGCCAAGCCACACACTTTCTCCCTTGCCTTTATTTCCTATGGTATTCATACCATCATTCCAATCCCCACTTCCCATAAGTGGGATATTATGCTCTCCAAATTTTAAAGCTCGATCTATTGCCTTAATACAATGTTCATATAAACTTCCAGTTACATCAGCTCTATTAGCAACATTATATCTTTCGTCTTCACCTTCTTTTAAAGGTTCCTCACTTAAGTACCCTATTTCTTCCTTAAGAATACTGAAGTCTCCAGTCTTCTTTACATAATCAGCAGTTACATAGGGTAGCCAAAGAAGGTCATCTGAGAATCTTGTTCTTATTCCACTATCCACTACAGGATGCCACCAATGTTGTACATCCCCTTCTATAAATTGCCTTGATGCACTATATATAATCTGTTTTCTTGCAACCTCTGGCTTCAAGTAATTCATAGAAAGTACATCTTGCAACTGATCTCGAAATCCGTAAGCTCCTCCTGATTGATAAAATGCAGTTCTAGCCATAATCCTACAAACTATAGTTTGATACATTAGCCAACCATTCATTATTATATCCATTGACTTATCCGGAGTATCTATCACTATACTTTTTAGAATATCTCTCCAGTATTTTTTAACCCTATTAAGTTCCTGATTTACAACTTCTACCTGTTGATATTTATTAATAACCTTTTGAATACTCTCAAGTCCCTCTACCTCACCAAATAATATTATTATATCTTTTTCTTCATAACTTTTTATATTCACCTTTACATTCTCTGAAATGCAAGGATCCATACCAGCACCACAGCTATTAGATAATTTTTTCCTAAGCATTGCTAGAGGGTATGAAATACCTCCTCCTCTTCCCACAAACTCTTTTCTATTTCCAGTAAATGACTCTCCTTCTCCGCCTATTATCTTTAAAAAGGTTACAAGCTTACCAAAATGTTCATTATAAGGATTCTTTGCATAAATATACTTCTCTTCTTTATCTAAGTAAGTTGAAATGTATTGAGCAGTACTCTGAGGGGTTACTCCCATTACCATTTGAGCAAAATAAGTAACTGATAACTCCCTATCCTCCTTACACAGATTTTTAAGCTTTAAAACCCCTATTTTTACACTATCATCCTGTGGTACAAACATTGTTAGCTTACCTAAAATTCCATTTGCCTCATGGCTAAAAGAAGAATATCCAAAGCCGTGCTGAATTAAATACTCAGAATCATCTCTAATAGGATTTGAAGAAAGGGTCCAATACTTACCATTTATTTCATCTCTTATATAAAGCACCTCTCCAGGGGTGTCACTAACATAGTCGTTAGTCCATGGTGTTATTTTATTTTCTCTACTATTTTTACTCCAAGAATAGGTTGAACCACCTTCAGACACATGAAAACCAAATTCTCCATTTGAAATTACATTTATCCACGGTGCAGGGGTATTTTTATTTTCCTTAAGCCTTATAACATATTCATCGTTTACTCTATCGAAGCCACCAAAATCATTGAAGAATTCTAAATCTCCATCAAAAATTGATGAAGCTTCCCAGTTATAACTAATGTTTTTTACAATCAATTCTTCTTCTTCTTTTATAATTTTAGAACTATTTCTTACCTGAGTAATAAGTAACCCTTTTTCAGAATCGACTACTAACCTTCCTACAGCTAGGAATAAATCGAACTCCTCACTTGTCATAGTACTACTATTAAGTGAAAACACGCCTCCAGCTTTATTTTGCTTATCTCTAGCATGGCTTGAAGAGATAATATCTCTAATATTATCCTGAAGACTTTGAAAATATGAAGTATTTTGATTGTTTAAAATTATAAGATCTACCTTTAATCCCTTTGTACTTAAGTATTCATGAGCGCTTAACAGTTGTCTAACATAATCTAAATCACTTTCTTTTTTTATTAATAATATAACTATAGGCAAATCTCCGGAAATACCATAACTCCAAAAACTTGATTGCCCCTTTTTAATATTCTTTATATACTCCTCTCTATCTTTTAATCCAGTGTTCAAAAAAATTATTTTTGAAGCCATAAGTTGATACAGATTAGCTTGTGAAGACTTTATACCTAAATATTTCATTTCTACCTGGGTTTGAGTCCAAGAAAGTTCAAATACACGTTTAACATTATAAATTTCCAGATACTTTCTTGCTAATTCAAGTAGTTCCTCTCTCGTGTCACAAGTAGCAGTAGTATATGCCAATATACAGGTCTCACCAGGATTTATTCTTAACCTTCTTCTTAAACTAATTATTGGATCTATCACTGCACCAGTTGTGTTTTTTAAAGGCACATCATTATCCATTACTTGTGGTGCTGAAAGCGTTCTACCTCTTCCAATAAAATTAGCTCTACTGGTTTCTATCTGAGAATTACCAACAACTTCTCCCTCAATTGCTAAGGTCTGCATCATCCATTGTGTATTTTCTTCCTTTGTTCTAGGTCTCCTTCCTGCAATAACACATTGTAATTCTTCAATAAATTCTGTTCTTATAAAAAGATTGCTAAAAGCTGGATGTACAATATCAACTTTTAAAGGTGCCAAAGTAACTTCACAATAACTTGTGACCTCAACTATTTTAGTTTCCTTACCATGATTAGTTAAAGAAATCCTTCTTACTTCAGCATTATCCTCATTTGAAATAGCTATTTCTGTATAAGTTGTTATATCTCCATCCCTTCTTGTAAAAGCGGCCTTATCAAGAGAAAATACAACTTTATAATCCTCACCATGACTCTTACAAGGTTCATAGCAAGCACTCCAATAATTATGATCTCCCATATCCTTTATGTAGAAAAACATTCCGCTGCTGTCAAGGGTTACATCTTCCCTCCATCTATATAAAAACATATCTTCTATTTTACTATAACCACTCCCACTATTAGAAACCATCAAGGAATATCTTCCATTTGACAAAAGATGGGTCTCTGGCATCTCAGTGTGTGCGGTGTTAAAGCTTCTAACAATATTGTTTTGTTTTTCTATATTTATATCAACTAATTCATATTGTTGTTCTCTATCATAAATAATTCGTTTTGGAACTTTCTCCTGTAGCAGTAGCTCCGTTGCCTTAACTTTTGGTACTCGGTGAAACCTTTCTTGGAGAATATTATCCCTTAACACATTATCTAATGACATTAAACTCATACCTTGATGATGGATCATGAAACATTTTACTAAAACTTTCTTTTTACCCTTTGGTACTCTCTCTTTAGTGTAATCAATGGATTCATAGAAACCATATCGCCCCTCAGCACCCTCATTTATTAGCTTTAGTATATTATTATATGCAGCTAAAACGTCTACTTGCAATGCAAGTACAGATGAATAAGGTGATATTACAAGTTCATTAACTAAACCTCTTTTTAGCCCTAAGCCAGGAACACCAAAAGCCTTATACTGATAGTTCATATTCATATCAAAGTTATAAAAAGCTGATTCAGAAATCCCCCAAGGTACTCGCCTTTCTTTTCCATATCTCTTTTGTCCCTCAACCACTGCCCCATAGGTTTCATTTAGTAATGTATTAGAATAATTTTTCATTATAAGTAAAGGCATTAGATATTCGAACATTGTACCACTCCATGAAACTAGTCCCTTAGTCTTACCCATGATGCTCATTGCCCTTCCTAACTTAAACCAATGTTTCTGTTCAACATCACCCTTAGCAATTGAAACGAAACTGGCTTGCCTTGCTTCAGATGCAAGTAAATCATAATAACTATTTCCTATGGTATCCTTATCTAAATCATAGCCTATTGAAAATAGTTGCCGTTTCTTATCATATAAAATACTGAAATCAGTCGCTGTTACGATGTTATTTAATCTATTTTGAAGATGCTCAATTTGAGTTATTCTATTAGATATTTCTTTCTTTCCATTTTGTAGCAGTAACTTTAATTGTAAAACCCACTCCTCATCCTCACTATTATTATAGAATATTTTCTCTAAATCGCTTAAAATGTAATCTATTTCAAAGCAAAGACTTTTCATAGTGGATTTACATGCTAATGTTTTTAATTTTTCTACAATATCATCTATTTTATCTGTTCTTCCTATTACAATATCTGTCCAAGGAAATAACTTTTGGAGTTCTTTAATATATTTGCTTATGGAGTGTTTTAGTTTAGAATTCCAATATAAAGTTTCTGAACCTTTAATTTTTTCTGTCTCTATACTCTTACTCCACAAATTAAGCAAGATTGTCTTCCACCACATCAAATCAATTTCTTTTTCACTAATTTCAGAAATGATTTCTTTGTAAAAACCTTTACTTCCACCGATATTTACAATTTCATCATCACACAACGCTAAAATGTCTAAGAATCCATTTATTTCTTCAGCCCTAATTATAGGATTATCCATATATTCCTTTAGCGCCTCAGAGACCACCCATATATAACCTACTAAATTTCCACTATCTACAGTAGAAACGTACTCTGGCTTTAGGGGCTCTTTAGTGTTGGTATCATACCAATTATAGAAATGTCCCTTATACCTTTTGAGGCCTTCCATATTAGTTAATACTATATCCACCCTATCCAAAAGTTCTACAATTCCTATATATCCAAAATCATAGGCTACAATATTAGAAGTGAGTCCCATACCCATATTGGTTGGAGAGGTTCTATAAGCTATACCATTATTGGGATCCTCCTGAAAATTATCAGGTGACAGCCAATTTGTTTCAGGAGCCACGAAATCTTCAAAATATGCCCAAGTCTTCCTTCCAATTCTTCTTAAAACTCTTATTTGCTCTTCTGAAAGCCTAATATTAGCTCTAGTTAGTGGCTTTGAAATATAATATGCTACACCAGGACTTAAAAACCATAGAAGACAATAAGGTATAAAAAATATACCAGCACTTAAAGATTTTAAAAAAGCAAGTATAAGAATCAGAATTGAGATGAAACTTCCAACCCACATACCTCTTATAAAACTCTTAATATCTTTACCTAATAGTATCTCTACATCAGCAGCTGTTTGCCATTGCAATAAATTTCTTTTACTTACAACCATTCTATATATAGTTTTAAATACAGCATTCAACATAAGATACGCTTGGTATGGAAGAAAGCAAAATATTAAAAAAACCTGTTCAAAAACAACTTTTCCATTATCTATTCTTCCGGATAAACTAATTCCTCTTATAGGTGAAACCACTTCATCTGAAACATCAAATAGTATTGGTATTAACACGGATAAAAAAGAGATAGATAACCACTTATCAATACCGTTAGGCAAAACTTTAAAAGAAAGTATGGTGAGTATAATTATTGAAGGTGCAAGTAGGCTTCTTCTTAAATTATCAATCATCTTCCATTTTGAAAGCCTATTCAAGGCGGTGTTCTTTTTTAATATCCAAGGAATTAGTTGCCAATCACCTCTTACCCATCGATGAAGTCTCATTGAACTAGAATTGTAAAAAGCTGGGTAACCATCTATCATCTCTAAGTCTGTAACCAAGGCTGTTCTAGTATAACACCCTTCTAAAAGATCATGACTTAATACTGAATTCTCAGGTATTTCATCTTTAAGCATACTGTTAAAAATATCTATATCATAAATTCCCTTTCCAGTGAATATACCTTCTCCAAATAGATCTTGATATACATCGGAAACTGCTGTTGAATAAATATCTATTCCAGTTTCCCCTGAGTAAATCCTAGAGAAAAGTGTTTTATTGGCACTTACGGTGCTTACACTTATGCGAGGTTGCATTACTCCATATCCTCTTGTAACCCTTTTATGTTTTATATCTAATTGTGCTCTATTTAAGGGATGAGCCATAGCACCTATTAATTTTTTTGCTGTATCGCGTGGAAGTTGAGTATCCGCATCTAAAGTAATAACATATTTTACTTTTAATAAATCCTTAATATTTCCACTAATAACGTTATAACTAGTATTCTCTTCTCCTCTTAACAATTCATTAAATTCCATTAACTTTCCACGTTTTCTTTCGAAACCCATCCAAGTTTTTTCTTTTTTATTATATTTTCTAAATCTATTTAGAAAATAGAAGATATCTGCATCCTCCTTATTTTTTTTATACTTTTCATTTAAGTTTTCTATATCCTCTAAAGCTACTTCAATAATTTTATCGTCATTTTCCTCATGCTCTAAGCTACTATCCTTAAAATCTCCTAATAAGGCAAAGCTTAAATTTTTCTCTTGATTAGCAAGATAGCAAACCTCCATATCACTTGCTAGGTCATGAACTCTTTTTTCACTATTTAGAAGTGTAGGTATTACTACAATAGTACTAAATTGCTCAGGGATATCCTCTAAAAATTCTAACTTACAAATAAATCTTGGTTCTGTTAATTTATTGATACTCCAATTGAAAATAGATACCACTATTTCACTACAAGGAATCAAAAGTGCAAAAAAAGCAATACAATATCTCCATAAACTAATATTTGTATCCTTGTGTAGACTAAGTAAGATTATGCTAAGCATTATAAGCATTGTGCCTAATACAATAGTCGCTATATAAAGAGCAACCTTCCTCCCTTTAATCCAATTCAAAAAACTAGAACCTTTTGTACTTTTATAATTAATTTTTCTTTTAAGTAAATCTACTCCATCATCTATCAAATAATAGCCTACATGCTTACTATGATCGCTACCACCCTGTTCGCCCGCTTCAAAAGCGCACTCAATGGCTTTTTTAGCCACATAGCACTCAGTAATATTCATAAATTTTGCCAGTTTTTCAATCACATGTCTGTAGTAGTCTCTAGACTCAAAATCCATATTTTTATAAATCTCTGCAGGATCCTTTATAAGTACCTGTTCCACACAGCATAGCTTTTCAAAAGATTCTCTCCAATTAAAGGCTTCTACCTCTCTTATTCCACTAATGCAATTTTTCATAGATAATTGAAAAGAGGCTTGCTTCTGATGTTCAATATTTATCATTCTCTCGCTATTTGAGTCCTGAACTTCTAGTTTATCGTCAATCCATCTATAAATTTCAGCATTATCTACACCATTATCTCTTAATGATTTTAACAATCTCTCAGTAAAATGAGGGGTGAAAATAGTGTATTCATCTTCTAGTTTACCAATTTCTGAATTTAACTTTTTATTTGCAATTGCATCAATTAATCTATCCGCAAGTATATCAGCTCTATTTTTCTCCTTTTGAGAAAAAATCATTTTTTGAATTATTTTAGAAATATTTTGAATTAGAGCTATTCTTAACATTATAGGAAGAGCCCATAACTCACCACTTGTAAACACCACTACTGACTGGTATTCCTGTATATAGTTTTCAATACTAGACTCCTCAACTCTTCCATCAGTTTTCGAAATAATGTCTAAGGCTACACTATATATCCTTGGGAAACCTTTCATTAAACCCTTATCAAGTATGGGTAAGTCTCTATAATAGCTATTAGGCATATTATGCTTAATATCTTTATACTCCTTCTCAATTAGATATAAATTATCTAAAAGCCATTCTGCTGCTGAAATTACCTCCTTTTTATTTCTTACATCTCTATCTATATATTCATAGGCTTTTACTATGTTTATATAGCTTGCATCAAGACCCTTTATTAACCTCCTTCTTGAACTAGATTTTTTAGGTCCAGAATAATAACTTGAATTTTCATAACCTTCCTTTTCTACATTATTTGGATCTTCATCTATGTATGGAATATTATCAATATAATTTTTTCCTTTTTTAACCCTTTCAATAATTATGAATGCTATTATTAAGCACACTATTATTAATACTATTGCATAAGGCATAATTTACCACCCTTTCACCTAAGCTACTACTTTGTGTATAAATTATTATTACCACCATTGGTTAAAATTATTTATAAATTAAAAAAAGCTCTTTTGCGTGAGCAAAAAAGCTTTTTGTTTAATTCATTCTTTTCTAGGATTTCTATCTCTATGGGCTTCAACAACCTTTCCCATAAAAACATCTCTTTCAAGAATCTCAATTCCAAAAGTTTTCTTATATTCCTTCATCATTTCTATCTCTCTTACTGTAACTATTGAAATACACATCCCCTTATTTCCTGCTCTTGCTGTTCTTCCAGCTCTATGCAAATAATCTTTTGGATCTGCAGGAATATCATAGTTAAATATGTGTGTTATACCTGGAATATCAAGACCTCTAGCTGCTATATCGGAAGCTACTAGCAGTTGAACATTACCTGCTCTAAAATCCTCCATGGCTTTCTTTCTATCTTCTTTTATGTTAGAGCCATGAAGTCCTTCAACCTTTAAATTATGGTATTTAAGCTTAGATGTGATAATCTCTATCTCATTGCTATTATTAATAAATATAATAGCCCTTTCAGGGTTTAAAGCACTTACCAATTTTCTAATCATATCTATTTTATCTCTTAAATCACATCGGAAGTAATAATGGGATATATCCTTATTTACTATATCCTTATTTTCAATAGTAATAAGTTCAGATTCCTTCATTAACTCCTTTGCTATAGAAATAGTTGCTGTTGAAAAGGTAGCAGAAAAAAACATTAACTGTCTTTCTTTTAAAGTTGTTTTAATTACAGCCTTAACACTTTCCACATTTTTTCTATCTAGTAGTCTATCTGCTTCATCAACTATTATAGTCTTAACAGTATGTGCAGCTATCTTTTTCTTTTTTATTAAATCTAAAATTCTAACAGTTGAACCAACTATTATGTGTGGTTTCTCCCTAAGTTTTTCAATTTGTCGGTTAATATTTACATCTCCTATAACTGATATTGAAGTAACCGGCATACCTGAATTCTTTGCAAGAGCTTCTACTTCTCTAAATATCTGCATTGATAACTCATGGGTTGGCGTCAAGATAATAGCCTGCATTTCTCTTTTACTGGTGTCAATCTTTTGAAATAGTGGAAGTAGATATGCTAAGGTTTTACCTGTTCCAGTTTCTGATTGACCAATAATATCCTTATTAGTAAGCGCTAAAGGAATAACTCTATCCTGAATTTCAGTGGGAGTCACAATTTCAGTAACCTTTAATCCCTCTACTAATGCGGAATTTAATCCTAATTTTTCAAATAAATCTTCCATTTAATCTCCTTTTTATGCTTTTACATAAATTATTCGTACACTTTATTAAACTATATTTCTAATTATATCACAATATGTTGAAACAAAAAAACTAAAAGGGACTATCGCAAAATAAAATTAATTATTTTAAGACATCCCCTTTTAACTAATTTAGGCATCTGAAAGAAAATATGCCTTATATCATTAATTCCTTTTCAATCAAATCCTCATATGTCTCTCTTCTGCAAACAAGTTTAGCTTCTCCATCTTTAACGAAAATAACTGGTGCTTTAGGGATTTTATTATAATTACTGGACATAGAATATCCATAGGCTCCTGTGCAAAGTATAGCTAGTAAATCACCACTATAACATTCTGGAATCAAAACATTATTAAGCAAAATATCACCAGACTCACAGCACTTACCTGATATAGTCACCGTTTCTGTCCAATTACTTTTAACCCTATTGGCGATGGCACATTCATATTCTGCATTATAAAGAGATGGCCTTATATTATCTGTCATTCCACCATCAACAGAAACATATTTTCTAATGCCTGGAATATCTTTAATGGAACCAATAGTATACAAGGTTGTTCCAGAATTTCCAATTATAGATCTGCCTGGCTCAATAATTAAGGTTGGTATTGTAATTCCTAACTCAATAGCTTTTAGTTCTGCCGCTTCTAAGATGGCAGCACAAAATACAGCTGTTGCTATGGGCATATCACCTTCCTTGTAATAAATTCCAAAACCTCCACCAATGTCTAATTCTTTAATTAAAAACCCAGTTTCATCCTTTACACTCTTAATTAGGGACATCATTATACCTACAACATCTCTATAAGGTTCCACCTCAAATATTTGAGAGCCTATATGGCAATGGATACCAGCTAATTCAACATTACTAAGAGCTATAACTTTTTTAACTGCAATCAAAGTTTTATTATTCAATAAAGTAAAGCCAAACTTAGAATCTACCTGACCAGTCTTAATATAATCATGAGTATGTGCTTCAATACCAGGTGTTATTCTAAGAAATACCTTTTGTGTTTTATTGAATTTTTTGGCAATTTCATTGATTTTGTCAATTTCATAAAAGTTATCCGCAACAAAAGTACCAACACCTAATTCTATTCCCATTGTTATTTCATCTACAGTCTTGTTATTCCCATGAAAAAATACATTTTCAAGCGGAAATCCACTTTTAAAAGCTGTAAATAATTCTCCTCCAGAGACCACATCTAGACATAGCCCTTCTGAATTAATAAGTTGGCACATTGCCAGAGAAAGGAAAGCTTTACCTGCATAAGCCACTTTATTACCTTTTTCTTCTACTTTAAAACTTTCTCTGTACCCCTTACATATTTCTCTAACCTGAGTCTCGTCTACAACATAAAGAGGTGTCTGAAATTTTTCAACTAATTTAACTGAACTCATTCCACCAATATGCAGCACATTATTCTTAATTTCCATTGTCCCAAACAATTCCATTTTATACCCTCCAATTCTTAAAGAGCAAATTTTTCAGCAACTATTTCTATTGCCTTCATCTTGTCCTCACGTTTTATTCCACAGGTAATTCTAATTTCTGAAGTAGTGATCATTTTAACTTGTATGTTGTTTTCATCAAAAAGCTTAAACACAGTTGCAGTAACTCCAGAAGTATTTTTCATGCCTATTCCCACCACTGAAAACTTAGTTAAGTCATCATCAATTGAAATCTTATCTGCTGAAACAAAGTCCTTTAAGATCTCCATACATTCTCCTACTTCTTCCTTAGGAATTGTAAAAGAAATATTTACCTTATCATTAACTGGGGCAGTTTGACTTATCATATCTATATTAATTTTTTTACTAGCAATTCTTTCAAACAAGGTTGCTAATATATTTATTCTATTTGAAATTTCTCCTAAGGTTACCGCTACATCATCATCACTTGTAGCTATTCCTGTAACTGGTTTACTTTCCATATTCATATTTGTTACCTCCTTAATTATTGTTCCTGGAATATCACTATTACTTAACCCAACATATATGGGTATGTTATATTTTTGACCAAGTTCTATTGATCTAGAGTGCATAACCTGAGCACCTAAGCTTGCAAGCTCCAGCATTTCTTCATAATCTATTTCATCTAATTTTTTAGCATTTTTATAGTTTCTTGGATCTACGGAGTAAATACCATCCACATCAGTATATATTTCACATACACCACCAAGTCTTACCGCTATTGCAACTGCGGTAGTATCCGACCCACCTCTTCCAAGGGTAGTAATGTCTCCATCTTCATTTATTCCTTGGAAACCAGCTATTATAACTATTTTTCCCTCAATTAAGCTTTCTCTTAATTTTACACCATCTATATCATCAATTAAAGACTTACCAAATTGACCACTAGTTTTAATTCCTAATTGATATGCTGTGTAGCTCACCGCATCATAACCCATATTTTTTATTGCCATAGCTAGAAGAGAACTAGAAATCATCTCTCCGGTTGAAACAAGCGCATCTAATTCTCTTTTGTCAGGATTATTACTAATCTGCTTCGCTAAACAAATAAGCTCATCCGTGGTATCACCCATAGCAGAAACTACAACTACTACACTATCACCCTTGTCTTTTCTTTTAATTACAGTTTCTGCAACTTTTTTAATTTTGTCCACAGTTTTTAGTGAACTTCCCCCATATTTTTGAACAACTACAGCCATAATTACACTCCTTCGTTTCGTAATTGAAAATCATAGTACCCTATTAATTTTATAATAAAATAAGTGCAGTAAAGGAACACCTCTACTGCACAAAAAAAATCATACATTACGTGTACCTTGTAGCTCTCCACCAAAATATCAGTGACAATTCTGTACATATTTTATACAGAACCAGAAAACAAATCTGCCAATTTATTTTCTTCGGCTGAAGTACCTTTCACTATTTTCAAAACCCGCCGGTTCAAACAGTTACTCTTCACTACAGCGCCTCTACCCTAGGCAATCTATTAAATTAATGTCAATTATATCATAGTACTTGTATTTAGACAAATGTTTTTTTAGGATTTATAAAATTCCTCAAAACTTCTCTCAGCCATTAAATGATCCTCTACCCCTGCTAATTCTCTGATGGAATGCATTGCAATTATTGGTGAACCCATATCTACAGAATTTATATCCAAATGTTGTGAGGAGATAGGTCCAATTGTTGACCCACCTCTTTCGTCTGATCTATTTACAAATTTTTGTACGGGCACCAAAGCCTTCTTACAAATTGCTTCATATACTCCCACAGAAAAGGAATCCGAAGTATAACTTTGTCTAGCACTAATTTTTATAACTGGTCCTTTGTTTATAATAGGTCTATTAACAGGATCAGCCTTCTCAGCAGTATTTGGATGAACTGCATGTGCTAAGTCGGCTGAAATTAAAAAGCTATTTGATAAGGTTCTAAAATAAGCTTCTCTATCTAAATCCAAACAAATTGTAATTCTCTCAAGCAATTGAGCAAGCATTGGGGATCCAGCTCCCTGCTTAGTGCTACTTCCAACCTCTTCATTATCAAAACATACCATTACCTTTGTTGCTTTTGAGTAACTAGCCTTAGTTATTGCTATAATTCCAGCATGCACCATAGCTAAGTCATCCAGTCTAGAACTAGATATAAACTCATTATTTATTCCTATAAGAGATCCTTTTTCAAACTCATATAAAAATAAATCAAAATCCAGTATTTCCTCTATATTAACCTGTAATTCTTGAGCCATAAGTTTTAAGATGAAGTTATCCTTTTGAAGATTATCATTGATCAACCCTACAACAGGCAATAAATCCTTTTGCTCATTTAGAGCTATACCTGTATTTACGTTTCTATTCATGTGTATGGCTAAATTAGGAATTATTAAGATTGGTCTATTTACATTTACTAATCTAGTCATTGGTTTCATTATATTGTTACTTTTTAAAGTAACTCTACCGGCTATTGCTAAAGGTCTATCTAACCAAGTATTTAGAATAGGGCCTCCATAGACTTCAGTATTTAATTTTAAGTATGCATTTTCAGAAACTATTTCTGGTAATGGTTTTATTCTGAAACAAGGTGAATCTGTATGAGCTCCAATTATTCTAAAACCCTCTTCTTCTAATTCTCCATTACCTATCTGAAAGGCAATTACCGCTGATGAATTTTTGGACACGAAATATTTGCCCTCTTTATTTAATTCCCATTTTTCATTTTCAAAAATTTCTTTATATCCACAGTCCGATAAAATCTTCTCCACACTATCCACAGCATGAAAGGCTGTAGGGCTTTGGTAAATGAAATCTATAAGTTCCTTTGCAAATTTTTGACTTTCCATTTTGTAGCCTCCATTTCCTTTTTCCCTATTCTTCTTGTAAGTCGAACTATGTATATCTTAGAGAAAACAACTTACTTATTATTTAATTATAATCACACTTAATTCATGTAAGGCTCTAGTTGCCATTACATAACTTAACTTATCGTTTACTTTATCTTTTTCATTTTGAATTATTATCGCTGAGTCAAACTCTAAACCTTTGGCAAAATAAGCGGGTATAAGCATTACACCCTCTCCGAAAGACATATCTTCCTTTTGGAAAACCTTAAATTCAGTTTCTCCCTTTAATAAAGCACTTATTCTCAAAGTTTCCACTAAATTTTTGCAAATAATTCCTATACTCAAATATCCACTATCTTTTAGTTCTTGGATTTTTACAAGCAATCTTTCCTTAAGTTGGGAACTATTATTAGTAATTATCTCATCTACTTCTTTTCCCTGCCTTACTAGTGGAATGACTTTTTCTTCTGTAAGATATTTGTTAGCATACTTCATTATCTCTGCAGTTGATCTGTAGCTTTTATTTAGTTTAAAATCCATAACCTCAGTTTCTTTAAATATGGTCCTAAGCTTTGTCATAGCTAATTCACCTTCAATTGGAAGAATTCTTTGATTTCGATCTCCAACTATAGTAAATCCACTACAACCAGTTAGCTCCTTTATTACCTTAAACTGAAGTTCACTATAGTCTTGTGCTTCATCAATTACTACGTGTTTTACTTCTTTGTTATATTTCATTCCTTCAAGATTTGTTTTTAAATATAGCATTGGCGCAAGATCATCAATAGTTAATAGTTCATTGTTATTGAACTCATTATATAAATTTTCTACTCCCTTTGGCTCAAGCCAAGTTAAATTCCTTTTAACCTCAATTATCCTCTTTATTAACTCTCTTATCTTATTCTTACGATTATATTTTAATTGAGTTTCTATTAATTCTAACTCTTCTTTAGTCTTACTTAAAATAGCATCTTTATATTCTTTCTCAATTTCCCGTACCTTTTCGTCTCTTACATCTTTAATTCGAGAAAAAATTATTCTTTTTATCTTTCCATTTCTTCTAAACAAAGGCATAGACTTATAACTCTCATTAAATAACCTTTCAATTTCACCTTTATTAATAGCAACTTTACCTTCTAAAATAATATCTTTATATTTAAAATATTCTTGATTTAAATCATTAATATATTTATCAAGTTCTTCTATGTATTTTGAAGAAGTTTTATAAAGAGTAGTTCCTATAAAAACCTCATCAGCATTTATTATTTTCTCCATATATTCCTTAAGACCCATAATCACATCAACATCCAATAAATCTAATGCAAAATCAGTAAAGGTAGTTTGATTTACTCCAACTTCCCCAAGACTTGGTAACACCTGTGAAATATATTCCATAAAAATATTATTAGGTCCAAGTATAAGCACCTTATCTTGAAGTGAAGTTCTAAAATTATATAGCAAATAAGCAACTCTATGTAGTGCTATAGTAGTTTTTCCACTTCCTGCAACTCCATCTACCACTACAGTTCCATATTTAGGTTGTCTAATTATATCATCTTGCTCTTGTTGGATTGTCATAATTATATCTTTAAGCTTTTCGTTTGTGTTAGAGCTTAAAACCATTTGTAAAATTTCATCTTTTACATCCATCTCAGAATCAAATAATCCCAGCAAAGACCTTTTTTTAATAATAAATTGCCTTTTTTTCAATATGTCTACAGGTACATTTCCCATAGGCGCATTATAACTACTTTCCCCAAGCCTTCCAGTATAAAATAAAGCTGATACTGGGGATCTCCAATCTACAACCACAGGTTCTAAATTTTCCTCTGGTGTAACACCAAACCTACCAATATATATAACATCCTCATCCTCATATTCTACATCTTTAAAATCAACCCGTCCGAAATAAGGTATCTCTTTTAAAACATTTAACTCCCTAAGTTTTCTATCAATTACTTTAAAGCTTTCTTCTTTAACAAACCTTTCATGATCAAAATATTCAGCTACCTTATCCTCATCATCTCTATATTCCTCCAAGACTTTTTCTCTATAATATAAGATCTGCTCAGCAATTTGTTTTTTTCTACCTTCATTAATAAGGATCTCACTGTTTATTATATCTAAAACTTCCGCAAGCTTGCTTTTTTCCATTTCTTTTTCTAGTTCCTTTTGAACTTGAAGTTCGAATTCCATATTTTTAATAAGAACACCTCCAGCACTATATACCTTCTTTTATCATTTTCATAAATTCATTCCCCATAAGGGTTTCCTTTTCTAAAAGTACTTCTGCAATTTTTGTTAAAAGTTCTTTATTAGCACTTAATAATTCTTTAGCTCGTTTATGAGCACCTTTTATTATTGCCAATGTTTCTTCATCTATACTAGCTGCAGTCTCTGCGGAACAATTTTGTAGAGGGCGTCCATCTAAATACCTATTTCCTATAAGCTCTAGCCCCATCATATCAAATCTTTCGGTCATTCCATATATAGTTACCATACTTCTTGCGGTTTCTGTAGCTTTCTCAATATCATTAGCAGCTCCTGTAGAAACCAAGTTAAATATTATTTCCTCAGCGGCCCTTCCAGCTAGCATTACTGTTATCTGATCAAACATTTCGTCCTTAGAAACTAAGTATTTTTCTTCATCTGGAAGTTGCATTGTATACCCTAGTGCCCCTAAGGTTCTAGGAACTATAGTAATTTTATGTACAGGATCCGTATTTTTCAATAAAGTAGCAGCTATTGCATGGCCAACTTCATGGAAAGCAACGGCTCTTCTTTCTTTACTGGACAAGATTTGATCTCTCTTTTCCTTACCAGCAATTATCACTTCCACTGCATCCTCTAAATCCTCTTGCATTACCTCATGTCTTCTCTTTTTAACCGCTCTAAGAGCAGCTTCATTTACGATATTAGCAAGGTCTGCCCCAACTGCACCGGGAGTGGATCTTGCTATTGACGTTAAATTGATTTCAATGGACATTTTAACATCTCTTGAATGAACTTTAAGTATTGCTTCTCTACCAATTAAATCAGGTCTATCCACAATGACACGCCTATCAAAACGCCCTGGTCTAAGTAAAGCCTTATCTAATATTTCAGGTCTATTTGTAGCAGCAAGCATAACCACTCCCTTTGAAGAATCAAAGCCATCCATTTCAGCCAACAGTTGATTTAAGGTCTGTTCTCTTTCATCATTTCCATTGTTTCCACTTGAATCTCTGCTCTTTCCGATAGCATCAATTTCATCTATAAATATTATACAAGGTGCTTTCTCTTCTGCCTGCCTAAAAAGGTCTCTAACCCTAGCGGCTCCCATCCCAACAAACATTTCAACAAAAGCAGAACCTGTAATTGAAAAAAAAGGAACGTTGGCCTCTCCGGCAACAGCCTTTGCAAGTAGCGTCTTTCCTGTACCCGGTGGGCCAACAAGTAATGCTCCTTTAGGAAGTTTAGCACCAATCTCACTATATTTGTTAGGATTATGAAGAAAATCTACTATTTCCATCAAAGATTCTTTAGCCTCTTCTTGTCCTGCTACATCTTCAAAGGTCTTCCCTGTTTCATTCTCCCCATAAATCTTTCCATTTTTCTTACCAAAAGACATTACACCTGATCCAATTTTTTTATCTAATTTACCAAATAATATTCTTCCAAGGAATATAAACATCAATATAGGCACAATCCAAGTAATAAAGAATTTAGAAATTGGATCAGTACTATCAGTACCAGCTCCACCGTTATATTTTGCTCCAGAGATTTCAAGCTTATTAATCAAGTCCTTATCTTCCATAGCTGATGTATAAAGAGACTTGCTAGTTTCTCCATCCTTAACCTTTGGCTTAATTATGATTTTAGATTTTGTTACCTGAACTTCTTCAATCTGCTTTTCTGCCAGCATTCTATTAAAAACATTATAATCTATTCTTTTTGTTCTCACTACGTTTATGGAGAAGTTGATTCCAACTATAATTAGCAGAACAATAATTATATAAAATATATAATACTTCCATTTACCATTATCAAACATATAGTCACCACCTTAATATTTTCATTCTATATTATACTACAACTGATTTTATTTAACTACCATTTAAAATGAAAAAAGCTGATAACACTCAGTTTCAGCTCTAATTAAACCTAATATTTTTTATTTAAAAAGTCCAAAGCACACTTAGCAAATAATGCCGAAGCTTTATGAATTACATCTTCATCCACCATAAAATTAGAAGCATGTAAAGGAACATTTGATCCACAACCTTTATTTGCTATCCCAACCCAAAAGAATACTCCAGGCACCTGTTCTTGGAAATAGGAGAAATCCTCTCCAGTCATGGCTGGTTCTTCAACCCTTAATAAAGTTTCATCTCCAAACATATCTACTATTGCTCTTTCAACTAAAGTTGACATATTTTTTTCATTTACAACTGGCGGATGGTACTGTTCATAATCAAACTTATAATCTGTTCCATTTGCCGTGGTAATTCCTTTAATAATTTTCTCCATTTCTACCGCTATAAAACTTCTGGTTTCATTAGAAATGGTCCTAATAGTTCCTTCTAAAATTGCGACATCTGGAATTATATTATAGGCTGTACCAGCATTAAACTTGCCTACAGTAATCACTGCTGGCTGCAATGGATTTAAACGCCTACTTATAATGGTCTGAAAAGCCATATATATTTCCGTAGCTGTAAGTATTGGATCTATACATTTATGAGGATGAGCTCCATGACCACCTTTACCATAAATAGTTAATTGAAAATGATCCGTAGCCGCCATAATAGCTCCTGCTTTAACACCAATCTTTCCAGACTCTATATATGGCCAAACATGAGCTCCTATTGCAGCATCTACCTTAGGATCTTCAAGGACTCCATCTTCAATCATTAGTCTAGCACCCTGGGAAATTTCCTCAGCGGGTTGAAATACAAACTTTATATTTCCATGAAGTTCTTCTTTGAATTCAGATAATATTTCAGCCGCTCCAATAAGCCAGGCAACATGAGCATCGTGTCCACAGGCATGCATTAAGCCTTTATTTTCAGATTTGTATTGAAGCTGGTTTCTTTCTTCTAGAGCTAAGCAATCCATATCAGACCTTAAAAGAATAGTTTTACCTTCATACTTCCCCTTTAGAAGCCCTACCACTCCAGTTTTTCCTACTCCTCTTTTAGTATCAATACCTAAACTTTCTAACTTATCAGCTATCAAATTAGAGGTCCTTATTTCTTCTAAACCTATTTCAGGATGTGCATGTATATCTCTTCTAATTTCAATCAGTTGCTCATTGATATCCTTTGCCTTTTTTAATATTTCCTTTTCAAACATTATCAAACACTTCCAATCATATAACTTTATTTAACTATCTCAAATTCACAACTTAAATTGTCCAATTGAGTGTTCCACTTTGAGGATTTATAAATTTTATAATCTGTAGTAACAGCAATGCAGGATACCCCAGTAAGACTATCAATAATTTTAAATCCTTTTTCCACCCCAGATACAAAAGTAATTTTTGTAAGTATATCTGCAAGCATACCACAATCAGGAATACTACTATCAATAACTATGGTATCGCTTATAACTTCAGTATCCGCTGGGTATCCGGTAGTTGGATTCAAGATATGATGATAACGCTTTCCATCTTTTATAAAGAATCGTTCATAATCTCCAGAAGTAGAAAGTGCATTTTGAGACATCTTGATTATACCTATATATCCATCATTTTTATCTTTCCTTGGATGTTGAATTCCAATAGACCATAATGTTTTATCAGGTTTTTCTCCCAATGTAAATATAGAACTTCCTCCAAGGTTTATAATGGCACTTTTCACTCCATAATTTTTAAAAATCTTTACAACTTCATCTGCAGTGAACCCCTTAGCAACCCCGCCAAGATCAATAGACATTCCTGCCTTCATTAGTTTAACACTATTATTTTTTTCATCTATGTTAATATTATTATAACCCACCAGTGCTATTTTTTCCTTAATTTCAAAATCAGTTGGAATCCTCTCATCTTTTGTACCAATTCCCCAAAGTTTTATAAGTGGACTTATTGTAATATCAAAGGCTCCATTACTAATTTTCGAGTATTCTATTGAGGTTTTTATAATCTTAATAATTTCAGGATGTACCTTTACATATTCTTTCCCAGCAGCTTCATTTATTTTATTAACATCACTAGTACTGATTGAGGGACTTGCCATCTGTTCTATTTCATCTACTCTATTAAAAGCAGCCTCAATGGCTTCACTAGCCTTTGAGCCATAGGCTGTTAGATGCATAATTGTATCCATTTTAGTAGCATATTTATCAATTTTCTGATCTGTTTTTGAGCATGAAACTGTTGGTATGATTAAAAGCATACACATTCCCATAGCGAATATCTTTTTTATCATCAGTTCTTCCCTCCTAAAAATTATTTTCAAAATATAATTTTAACATATTTTTCATTTATATAATATAGCTGTAAGTACTATTTCATTTATCATTAAATGAAAATTTAGGGAAAAATAAAAGCCATGAATCACCTCAATTTGAGGTGATTCATGCCCTATTTATTTTATTCTCTATTCAAAGAATGTTCCTCAAAAAGTTCTTCAAGTATTACTTCACAATCAACAATAACTTCACAGATACAGCCTATACATACATATCTAAACTTACTATCACAGCCATTACCATCTTTAATAATAACGGTATTATCTGTAACTGCTATTATTCTTGCATCTTCAATAAAACAGTGATTAGTGCAGGCATCCAGTACTAGCGATGCTCTGTTGTCGTCATCATCCTCTTCTGCTATTAAAATTAGTAGACTCCTTATATCTGTTGGGAACAAAAATCTTCCTCTTCGCGATTGTCTTCTAGATGTATTTATTGGATCTACAAAATTATTATCCCTACTAAAATCTGAATTACACCCTGAATTACAGCCTGAATCCTTTGAACCACAACCACAGCTTTTTCTTGATCTTGCCATTTTTTGTTCATCTCCTTATTAAATTAAAGTAATATCTTTCTCTCTAATATAATATTAGTAATGATCAAAATTGTGACTAATTCAATTTAGGCAATGAATTATTTCATGGTAAACAAATGAGGTTCTTGTAAATAATCTTGAACAATTCTGAGAGCTTCACCAAATCTTTGATAATGAACAATTTCCCTTTCTCTTAAAAACTTTAATGGCTCTATTACATCAGGATCATCTGCCATATTTATTAGATATTCGTATGTGGCCCTTGCCTTCTGTTCTGCTGCTAAATCCTCGGTAAGATCTACAATTGGATCTCCTTTTGATTGAATATAGGAAGCATTAAAAGGAACACCTGCAGCACTTACAGGATATATTCCTCTCCCGTGATCCACATAGTAGGCACCCATCTCTGCTTTTTCAATTTCTTCAATGCTTGCACCTTTCATTAATTGCCTTACCATCGCACCAACCATCTCCAAATGAGCTAATTCTTCTGTGCCAATATCATTACAGGTTGCTATAGCTTGAGGAGTAATCATAGAAAATCGTTGACTTAGATATCTTAAGGAAGCAGCTAATTCCCCATCTGGACCGCCATATTGGGTAATAATAATCTTTGCCATTTTAGGATTTGGATTTTTAATTTTTATTGGATACTCTAAGAACTTATCGTAAGTCCACATAAATTACACACCTTCCTTCTCAAGCTTAAAATTAGCATCTTCTTCCCAAGGCCATGGATCATTTATCCATTTCCATGGATATGGGCTCAGAGAATTGTGTTCAGATAACATTCCATAATTCATCTCATAGCTTTCTTTTAATACTTTTGATTCTCTAACATAAAAGTTATACTTTGAAAGAGCCTCTTGATCCATTGGATGAGTATTAAGATACAAAGCCAGGTCTTCTTTCATAAATTCTAAAGCAGTAATTTGTTTTAATAGTTCCATTTTATTTTTCATAAACTTTTCCCCTTTATGCTTAATTCTAAAGGACTACATGTTTTGTCTTCCCCATGATAAGGACTGTAAAGTTCAGGAAAAATAGTTCCTCTTTTTAGAGCCTCAATAGGTGAGAAAATGGAACATAGTTTTTGACATGGAACATAGGCTGCAGCTAATCTTACATCTCTTATTACAGTTTCTTGAGGTATGCAATTACCCATTAGTGAACTTGGCGCTATCCTTTTTGTGGTTTCATTCTTCTCCAATTTAATCCTCCATATAATATTGAATACTTAATATTATATTCCAGAGTTTAAAATTGTGATAATCTTTATACAACAAAAGTATTAAAGGAATAAGGTTTTAATATAACAGTGATTTCTTTATTCTTAGCTTTTAAAGTTATCTTTCTCTCCTGCTTAAAACCATTGTTAATAACCAAAACTACAGTACCATCGGGATTTTCAAAAACAAGAGAATTCCCAGTAAAGTGGCCCTTAGTCCCCAGTCTAACAGCACCTAGTTTAACAAAATGTGAAAAATGCTTCATAACATAGAACTCAGGGTTATATACGTATTCATTAATAACTGGATCGATTGTTACTAATGAATTTTGATTCCAGCCCCAAGTACTGAGTCCACCGTGTTCAAGTGCCATATTCCAATATATATATGAATTTATTCCATTTGCGAAATAATGCCTAATTAGTCTAAATACATAATGAGCATATTCAAAAGAATTTTCCCCATCGCCACATTCATTTTCTGATTGCATTAATTTTATCTCAGGCCAGCTTTCATGAGTTCTTTGAACTGCATTTTTTCCTGCCCATTGATAGGCTACTCCCTTTACATATTTTGATGCCTTTTCATCGCTAAGCACTAAGTTGGCATAATCATCATAATCTGTAAATAATTTTCTTTCATCAATTTCTGGTCCATTTATTGTACCAAGCCATATTTCTGTGTCCACACTATTTTTTTCAAAAAGTGGTCCAATATACTCTCCTATAAATTCCTTAAACTGTTCTCCTGTCCAAATACATGAAGGAAACTTTTGGGATGACATTGGTTCATTTTGGATATGAACTTGCGCTATTTTTATTCCTTCTCTTTCATAGGCTTCTACAAATTTTAAAAAGTAAAGAGCGTAGGCATCAAGAATTTTTTTATCCCAAATCAAGGTTCCGTAATTATAAACCTTAGGATACTTCATCCAAATAGGCGGGCTCCAAGGTGATGCAAAAAGCTTTAAATCTGGTTTTCTTTTTAGCCCTTCCTTTATGTATGGAATTAAGTATTTATAATCCTTACCTATGGAAAAGTCATTCATTTCATAGTCATTTTCTGTTTCACTAAGGCTATACCACTCCGCAGAATAATCATTTGCACCTATGGGCAAACGACAGAAGTTAAATTTGCATCCAGCTTCATCAAGAAATAGTTCATCTAATATTTCATCCTTCTTTTCTTCTGAAAGTTTTGAAATTGCAATCCAACTAAGCTCATTAAAACAACCTCCAAAACCTTCAACAGTTTGATACTTTTCACCTGTAAGTTCTAAGGTATCCCTCGAACTTTCTAGATCTTTCAAAGTATCTACATTTATTTCTATCCAAGATTGAGATTCTGTAGTTTCGTACCATTTGAAATTTTTCTCCATTTTTATCCTCCTCGTTTTAAGCAACTAATAATTCAATTACATACTATAATATTAGTGTGTAAAATAATAGCCATTTATCATTATCTTATAGACAAAAGGTATTCAGTTTTCTATAATGGGTATATATTTTAGTAAGTGAGGAATATTATGAAAATTTATTATGAAAACCATGATTTCAAGTTAACTGTTTTTGAAGTTAGTAATTTTACCTTTCCCTTTGCACATTGGCATACAAAGGTTGAGATTGCCTTTGTTTTGGAAGGAAGTATTTTAATAGGTGTAAATAATGAAAAAAAGCTTCTTCATAAGGGAGATAGTGTTGTAATTGGCAGTGGAGATATTCACTATTATGATGGTCAAAATCTAAATTGTAGGATGTTGATATTAATCTTTAACTCTGAGTTTATTAATGCTCCTAGCGGATGGCCTGAAAGCAAAAGATTTTCTTCTAATTATATTCCAAAGGAATTAATAGAGTCTACAGAACTAAATAAACTTTTACCCTTGGCAGGTCTAATCAAAGATGAATTCGAAAAAAAGGATTATACCAATGAATTTTTTCTAAAATCTTATTTGTATAACATTTGTGGTTTACTACTTAGATATTTTCCCACCATTGATTTAAATGATAAGGTAAAATACAATGTATCACCAAAATTAAAAATGCTTCAGGAAATATTTACATACATAGAGGCAAACTATATGAATGATATAAATGTTATAAGTATTTCAAAGCTATTTAATATTAGTCCAAAGTATTTTTCAAAGTTATTTAATTCTATGAGCATTATAAACTTCAAAACTCACTTAAATACAATTAGAATAAGCAAAGCTGAAAATCTAATTCTTCAAGGCAACTACACCTTGACTAAGATCGCCTTTGAATGTGGCTTTAACAGCATACGAACTTTTAACAGGGTCTATAAAACTTTACGGGGTTTTGTTCCCTCAAGCTTAAAATCAGATTAAAATTCTGTGTCATATATTACAGTGTGCTCATATTATATGTAGAGAAAAGTTACCTTGTAAGTACAAATTAAAGGAGATGAAAATATGAGCAACCCTCTAGATCCAAATTTAATCCCAAGATTTGTTAATCAATTAGTTATCCCACCCGTATTCTATCCTAAAACTATTTATAATCCCACTACTTGCGAAATAATAAGTCATAACTATACCATTACAATGACTAAGTTTTTGCAACAGATTCTTCCTAGTGAATTTCCACGCACCACAGTATGGGGTTACGGAGGCGCTGTTATAGATCCTTCGGATGGTAAAAGCATTATTAAATTTCGTAATTCTCCAGCTGCTACCTTTGAGGCAACTCGTGGCATCCCAATTAATGTTCAATGGATAAATAATATATTCAGTCCCCATTCGCTACCAGTAGATCCAACCTTACACTGGGCAGATCCTAACAACTTGGGAATGGTAATTCCTGATTTAGTTCCCCCATTTCCACCAGGGCTTCCTGATGCACAATATCCTGTACCAGTTGTCCCTCATCTACATGGTGGAGAAGACCATTCTATTTTTGATGGACATCCTGATGCTTGGTTTACAGCCAATGAGGAAAAGACTGGACCTGAGTTTGTAACAACACTCTACCATTATCCTAATAATCAACTACCTACAACCCTTTGGTATCACGATCATGCGCTAGGTATCACAAGACTAAATGTACTAATGGGACTTGCCGGATTCTACTTGTTAAGAGATCCTAAAAACCCCCTAGATTCAAATGAATCGGTTCTTCCAAGTAAAGAATACGAAATTCCTATTGTAATTCAAGATAGAAGCTTTAATACTGATGGGTCCTTTAACTTTCCAAATGTAGGTAATAATCCAGATGTTCATCCTTATTGGGTACCTGAGTTTTTGGGAGATACAATTATGGTAAATGGAAGTGTATGGCCTAATTTAAATGTTAAAAGACGTCAATACCGTTTTAGGCTATTAAACGGTTCTAATGCAAGATTTTACAATCTAGAATTCTCAAATAAAATGTCTTTTATCCAAATAGGAACTGATGGCGGTTATCTTGCTAAACCTGTAGAGCTTAGCTCACTGCTACTTGCACCTGGAGAACGCGCTGATATTCTTGTAGACTTTTCAAGTATAGATATAGGAACTGAATTAATTCTTAATAATAGTGCCAATGCTCCTTTTCCTAATGGAAATCTACCTGATCCACTTACAACTGGACAGATTATGAAGTTTACTGTATTAGCCTCCTGCATCACAAGACCGACAAATCTTCCAGAAACCCTTAACAAAATCCCGAAACTAAGTGCTAACTCTAAAACTAGAACCCTAGTTTTACTTGAGGTAGCAGGAGAAAATGGTCCTCTTGAAGCTCTTCTAGATGGACAGAAGTGGTCTGCACCAATATCTGAACTTCCAATTGTAGGTTCCACAGAAAAATGGGAGCTTGTTAATTTAACGATGGATACTCATCCAATTCATCTGCATCTAGTGCAATTTTTAATTTCTACTAGACAAACATTTAGAGCTATGGATTATATGGATGATTGGATAAAGATTAATGGAGAACCACCTTTAAATCACCCTACAGAGGTTCTACCGGTTAATGACTATCTTGAAGGAGATCCACTTCCACCAGATCCTAATGAAGCTGGCTGGAAAGATACAATTAGAGCAAATCCAGGTGAAGTTACAACGATTTTAGTTCGTTTTGCTCCTCAAGAATCAGATAAGGATTTAGCAGTTCCAGGAGTGAATCTATATCCATTTAATCCTACTTCTGGACCGGGTTATGTGTGGCACTGCCATATCTTAGATCATGAGGATAATGAGATGATGAGACCCTATAAGGTTGTAAATTAATTTATAAAAAAGGGACTGTCCCAAGACAGCCCCTTTTAGGTTTAGAATTATTATTTAAGTTTAACTGTTATACGTGCTTTGCTACCATCACAAGTTTCATCAAATACGTTGATTTTCAAACCGTATTTAGGTAAAATAACACCTACATCTGGAATCTCTTTAGTAATATAAGT